>PNAT01000031.1 GCA_003169675.1 Acidimicrobiaceae bacterium | reverse complement strand
CCCGGTGGTCCGCACGCGGCGGCCGGCAACAATCCGCGGTACAACGGCGACCAGGTGGACTTCATCACCGGTACGCTCGTCCATGTCCGAGACCATGACTGCGACACGATCGAGGTCGAAGACGCAGCAGAAGACAAGTGGACCAAAATGATCGATCGCTGGGCAACGAGGCCCCCCTCTTTCGGGGAGATCAGCTACTACTTCGGAAGCAACGTTCCCGGAAAGCCTCGCAAGTACCTGTTGAACTCGGCCGGTCGGCCGAAGCTCTTCGCGGAGATCGACAAAGTCCTCGAGAACGACTACCGGGCATTCAGGCTGTCGAACTCGTCCGGCCCCACAAATGCGAGGGCATGAGGGGTCATCCGACGCCCGCTCTGGTCAGACGGTTGCCACTGGCGTCAAAGGTGAGCCCACCACCCCGGGCATCCGCAGAGGGGGCGCAGTCAGCAGAAATCGGCTCCGGTTGTGCTCACGTAACCACGTGGCGAGCTCGTGCAGGTACCACATTTCGCCCAAGGGGACACCGAGCCGGAAGAGGCAGAGGTGGTGGATCGGGAGCAGTGAGTGCCGGCTCACGTCGCGATCTCGGCCGGTCATTCCTTCAACGGCGTAGTTGTCTGCCACCAGGGCCGAGATCTGCGAATCGCTGATCCACTGGAGCAACGATTCGTCCTTGGCGTCGAGGTAGGTGCACATCGCGTGGATCTTCACGGGATCCGGTTGGCGATTCCATTTGAGGACCTCGGTGGCGAAACCGGTGTGCAAGAGCAGCATGTCGCCGGGCTCAACGACCACGTGGTCGGCCCCCATGATCTCCTTGAGTGTGGTGAGGTCGACCCCGCGCCAGTCATGGCCCAAGTGGTGGGCCAGGTCAATGAGGACCCCTCGCCCCTGTACGCCGGTGAAGGCCATGTGCTCCAAGCCGAGGTGATGGGCGAAGCTGAGGTGCTGGCCACCGTCACCCGCCGCGTCGGGCTTTGGTCCGACGAGGTCCACGCCCGCTCTATAGCCGTTGTAGTAGACCGCTTCCTCCACCCCGTCACCGTCGGCGTCAAACTCAGCCCCGACGTGTGCCAGCGCGTCCCACTGCGTCGAGTACTGCAGCGAGAGGGTCACCACGTCGTCTGCCCACACGTCGATGAACCGGGGTCCCCCTTCGTCCATCTCGCTCATATGGACGTTGTAGAAGGTGCCGGGATTGCCCTTCATGTCTTCGGTCGGCGCCACGACCGGTGGGCGACGCCGTTGGTTCAATGCGGTCCCACCTGGGTAGTCGAGCGGCAGGCTCAAGCAGAAGCTGATGCCGGCCTCGACCTCATGCACGCCCTGGAGGACCTTCTCGGGGGTGAGCAGATTGATGCGGCCGAGCTCGTCGTCATCGCCCCAATCGCCCCACGTCGAGCCTGGCGGGCGTTGTTT
The DNA here is from genome assembly GCA_003169675.1 of Acidimicrobiaceae bacterium. Classification (GTDB taxonomy): domain Bacteria; phylum Actinomycetota; class Acidimicrobiia; order Acidimicrobiales; family RAAP-2; genus Bog-473. The sequence continues at coordinate 33,818 of PNAT01000031.1, read as the reverse complement.
CCACCGCTTGGTCACGGCCTCTCCTCCTTTTGGCCGCAGCGGCCTGCGACCGGCTGACGGCGTTGCTTGTACCGACCGGTTGGTCTACAATTCTTCGAAGGGTACCCCGGGTGCGCCCCATCGGTCATTCGGTGCAGGATTGAGGCATAGCACCCCAGCGCAGGAAGGTCACAACGATGTCGCAGCAAGAACTGGTCGTTTCTGCCGATGGGCACCTCCTGGAGCCGATCGACCTGTTCAAGACCCGCCTGCCCAAGCACCTGCGCGATCGGGCGGTCTGGGAAGACGACTTCGAGATTGAGCCTCTCGTAGAAGGCGGAGCACGAATCTTCCGGCGGCTCCACACGCCCGGGTTCGAGGGGTGGACGATCTCCCGGTACCGACAGACGGGCGGGCGAATGCCCGAAGGCGAACCCGAACTGATCATCGAGGACCTGGCGAGTGACGGGGTCGATGTTGGGGTGCTGCATCCGAACCTGTCGCTGTTCGGGCTCTACTCCGACGACCACGAACTGTCCATCGCCCATGCCCGCGTCTACAACGATTACGTCATGGAGCGGTTCACGCCATACTTCTCTCGCCTTGTGCCCACGGCGCCCATTCCTCTCAGCGATGTAGGCGACGCGGTGGTGGAGATCGAGCGGGTCGCCGCCGGCGGATTCCGGGCCATTCTGCTGCCGGCCACGCCACCCAAGCCCTACTATTCGAGGGACTTCGACCCAGTGTGGGCCGCCGCCCAAGCCAATGGCCTCCAGGTGTTCATCCACACCCAGACGGGCGGGGTGAAGGTGAACGATCCGGAAGCCATCACGCTCAAGGTCGTCATGGAGAACGCCGAGCAGGTCAACCAGCCGATGACCGAGAAGGCGGCCGCCAAGCGAATGGTCACGCAGTCGATTTACCAAGCGATCGTCCCTCAGCAGGTCATCTGCCAGCTCATCGGCGGCGGCGTGGCCGAGCGCTACCCCGACCTCCACTTCGCACTGATCGAGTTCAACGCGTACTGGCTGGCGTCGCTGGTGGGCAGCATGGACAAGTGCTGGATCACCGGGATCGGCCAGGACCCCGACTGGTGGCTCGGCGTGTGGGACGACGCCCGCCCGCCCGAGGAGCAGAGCGGCATGGCCCAGTTGTTCCGGTTGAACGAGAAGTGGCCGTTCCCCCTGATGCCCAGTGAGTACGTCAAGCGACAGTTCCACGTGTCGTTCCAGGACGATCCCGTTGCGGTGGCCTGCCGGCATATCACCGGGCTGTCGTCGATCGTGTGGGGCAACGATTATCCGCACGCCGAAGGGACGTTCCGAGGGAGCCGGCAGCTCCTCTCCGAGCTGTTCGTCGGCGTCCCGGCCGACGAACGAGCTGCCATGGTGGGTGGGACTTTGGCCGGGATCTTGGGATTGAAAACCCCGGTGGCCGCATAATCCCGGTCCTAGATCGATGCCAGTACGCCACCCGACGGCTGCAATTCGGTATTTCGAGCCGTCGACGTGACCAATTCGCACAAGTTTTGAACCAGCGGTAGCGAAGGGCGAGGTGGGGTGAACACATACAATTTCGAGGGCCGCGTCGCTATCGTCACCGGCGCCGGACGAGGCATTGGTCGGGCCTACGCACTGTTGCTGGCCGAGCGGGGCGCCAGCGTCGTTGTCAACGACCTGGGAGGGTCGATGGAAGGCGTTGGAGCGGACGCCGAAGTGGCGGACTTAGTCGCTGCCGAGATCACCGAGGCCGGCGGATCGGCCGTCGCCGACAAGAGTGACGTGGCTACGGTTGCGGGCGCGCAGGCCCTCATAGATGCGGCCATTGAGCAATTCGGACGTCTCGACATCCTGATCAACAATGCCGGCATCGTGCGATGGGCGGGCTTTCCGGAAGCCGATTCGGACAACCTCGCCAGTCACCTCGCCGTCCATGTGGCCGGTTCGTTCAACACCACCCGTTCCGCATGGCCGCATATGGTCAATCAAGGCTACGGCCGCATCGTGATGACCACCTCCTCGGGAATGTTCGGTCTTCCGAACAACACCTCTTATGCGACCGCCAAGGCGGCCGTGGTTGGCCTCACGCGCAGCCTCACGACCGCTGGCACCGCTCACGGCATCAGGATCAACCTCATCGCTCCAGCGGCATTTACTCGCATGGCTGGCCTGCCCAGCACCGAGGCGGACTCGCCTGAAGGAAGCGCTGTCTCGAAACAGATGGCGCCAGACCTGGTCGCGCCGATGGTCGCCTACCTCGCCCACGAATCGTGTCCCGTGAGCGGCGAGATGTACACAGCCGGCGCGGGCCGATTTGCACGTCTCTTCATCGCCTCAACCGAGGGATATATCACGGCAACACCGAAGCCGACGGTTGAGGATGTCGCCGAGAACTGGGCCACGATCAACGACGAGACTGATTACTTCGTCCCAGCCGACCTGCTGAGCTGGTCCAAAGCCTTCCTGGCACACCTGCCCCCACGCGGCGCATAACGGTCGTCTCACCACATCGTGGACTTCTCCCTTAACGAATCCGAACATGAACTCGTTGCCCTTTGTCGTGACTTCGCGCAGAAGGAGATCGCACCTCGCGCCCCGCTGGCATGGGAGGAAGCGCGATGCCCGACCGACCTTCTCCGCGAGATGGGCGAGCTCGGACTCCTCGGCATGCTCATCCCGGAGGAGTGGGGTGGGATTGGCATGTCGACAATCGGCTTCGTCGCTGCCATGGAGCAGATCGGCTTGGCGGACCAGTCCGTGGCCGCTGCATGGCAGGCCCATTCGACGATCGGGTCGTTGCCGCTTTACCTGTTCGGCAACGACGTGCAAAGAGAACGTTGGCTGCGACCACTCGCAGAGGGAAGTGTGCTGGGTGCATTCGGCCTTACCGAGCCGGACGCCGGCTCGGACGCTCGTGGGATCCGCACTCGCGCAGCGTCGCGGGACGGTGGCTGGTTGATCAACGGTCGGAAGACATTCATCTCCAACGCAGGGACGGACATGTCGTTCGGGGTCACGTTGCTGGCGCGTATCGAAACGGCTGAGGGTGAGACCCCAAAGTTTGCGACCTTGGTCGTTGAGAAGGACACTCCCGGGTTCACCGTGGGACCGAAAATGCTCGGAATCGGATGGCGCGGCCTCGATACGCGTGATCTCTATCTAGACGACGTCTGGGTTCCCGACGATCACCTCGTCGGTGACCCGAATTTGGGACTTACCCAGTTCCTTCGTACGCTCGAGGTGGGACGTATCTCAATCGCGGCGTTATCCCTTAGCCTTACCCAAGCGGTGCTCGACATGGCGACGGCGTACGCGCTGCAGCGCGTACAGTTCGGGCAGCCCATCTCAAAGTTCCAGGCAGTGCAATTCAAGCTGGCCGATATTGCCACGGAGCTTGAGGCGGCGCGCTGGCTCACCTACCGCGCCGCATACCTGCGTGACACCGGTCAGCCGTTCCACAAGGAGGCGGCGATGGCCAAGCTGAAGGCAAGTCGCGTCGCGACGTGGGCAGCATCAGAAGCCGTGCAGATCCACGGCGGTGTCGGGTACATGCTTGAGACGCCGGTGGCTCGATTCTACTGCGACTCGAAGGTGCTCGAAATCGGTGAAGGCACCAATGAAATCCAGCACTTGGTCATCGCGCGCGCCTTGGGATGCTGAGCTTCATCGCTTCGGGCCTTTTGTGGCATCGGCGCCTCTACCTTCTTCGTCACGTTCCGATCTTCACCGATGACCTGGGTAGCCGGAAGTGAGCCAGGGACCGACACGAGGCAGCACAATGACGCCAAGGACCAATCCGATGACCACACTTGTGGCCAGCGCCCATTGACGCACCCCTGCCCCCACCACCTGCCGTCGGGTGCGCCTGACCCAGTCCTGCGGCGCCAATTTGGCGGTGTCGAGCAAGTGGCCCAGCACGTGGAAGGCCATGACGACCAGCCACAATATGAAGCTGGCCTTGTGCAGGAGCAGCATGTTGGCCCGCCAGGATGCCGGCCCAAGGAGCAGGGCGATGCCGGAGGCGAAGACGACAACGGTCAAGAGGACCACAATCGGCCCGATGAGGCGGAGGGCCGCCGGAGGAGGACCCTTTGTCCGGTAGGCGGGAGCGCCCAGGTAGTAACGAACAAAGCGCCAGGTGGTGGTGCCTATCTTCAACAGGACCGGCGGCACCAGCACCATTCCGATGAACACATGGGGGGTCAGGAGCGATCTGACGCTGAGCACTGTCACACCCTCCGCCACTAGCAGCACGAACAGCACGGCAGCCGTGGAACCGGTCAGGCGGGCATTTCCCTCGGCTCCGTCACGGCGCCCAGGCGTGTGGCGGGGCACCGAAGTGACATCCCCTGAGTGAACCTCTGAAGGGGAGACGCTCACCTTCGGCGGGGCGGGACAATCGTGCTCACGGTGCGATGGTATGGAGCGAACCTGACGATGAGATGAAGGTTTCGATCTTCCGACCTCCGAAGTATGAGTACTTGGTGCACACCACCAGTCAGATCTGTTGAGCTTGAGTGCGGAGTAATTGATGCAGATCTCGGTCACAGCGAAAGCGGGGCGGATAATATTCGAGTCCCTGCCGGTCGCGGTGTTGCTGGGTGGCGTCATCAGATTGTCAGCTTTCCGGTTTAGATTGAAGACAATGGGGCTTGATTGCTGGCAGCTCTCCCGCCACGCTCTTCGGCCGCTGGTGTCATGAGGTTGCTGGTAGCCGAGGACGACGAATCCCTCCGGGCGGTTCTGGAACGCGGACTCCGCGAAAACGGCTATGTCGTCGATGCAGTGGCCGATGGAGAAGCTGCGATGGCCCATCTTCGGGCATACGAATATGACGTGGCCATCCTTGACTGGCGAATGCCCAAAGCGAGCGGAATCGAAGTGCTCGAGGCCATTCGCAAACAACGCATTCGCACACCAATCTTGATGCTCACCGCCAAGGACACTTCTGCGGACCGCATCATGGGGCTCAATGTCGGCGCTGACGATTACTTGGTGAAGCCATTCGATTTCAATGAATTGTTGGCCCGCCTCAATGCCCTCCAACGGAGACCCGCTCTTACCGTCGACCCAGTTCTTGAACTCGGTGATTTGAGTTTCAATCCGGCGTCGAAAGAGCTGACGATCGGAGGCAACGTCGCTTCATTGACCGTAACCGAACTGGCGCTTGCCGAATTGCTGCTTCGCCGATCTCCCAACGTCGTCACTCGTCGAACGATCGCTTCACAGGTCTGGGACGATGAAGCTGAGGCCGTGGGCTCCAACACGATCGACGTCCATGTGGGTCGTCTGAGGGCCAAGCTCACTAAAAGTCATACTCGCATCGAAACGGTGCGTGGGACTGGATACCGATTGGTGGAGATGTGAACATCAACGAATCTCGTCGATCGCACGCGGCCAAGGTGGCAGTCAGGGCAACCGTGATCGTCATGGCGTGCTACGTCATTGCGGCCTTTGTGCTGAATCTCGTTGTCGTGCATCGTCTCACCGCCCAAGCCGACGTACGCCTCTCCGAAAAGTTGGCTGATGCGGGGAAACTCAGCATCATTGGGCTCGGAACGGCCCCTCATTTCCTCCATAGCGATCAAGATCACGACGACGCGCCCACATTCGTATGGAGAGTCAGTCCATCGGGATCGATGACGCCCCTCACTCCGGGTGCGCCGACGTTTCCCCAAACGACATTGAGAAAGGGCGTCGGTACGATCGACATCGGCGGTACTCCGTTTCGACTTCTCACCAAGACAACCGGTTCGGAAACCTTGGTCGCCGGAGAGAGTATCGCCCAGATAGGGCGAGTGCGCAGCGCCTTGGTGGCGCCTGAACTCATTTTTGGACTTGTGCTCCTCATTGTGATGTTCACCGGTTCACTGGTCATCGGATTGAGGGCTTCCGCCCCCTTGGAGGTGATCCGGCGTCGTCAAGCTGAATTCACCGCGGACGCCTCCCACGAGTTACGGACGCCACTCAGTGTGATCGAGGCAGAAGTTGCTCTGGCCCTAAGACGATCCCGCAGTCCGGACGAATACCGGACCGTACTCGGGCGCGTGGCGGACGAAGGATTGCGTCTCCGGCACATCGTTGACGACCTCCTTTGGTTAGCCCGGGTCGATGATCAAGGAATGACTGTGCCAGCCGATGTGAGCGTCGATGTGACAGATGTGGCCAAGACCTGTACCAATCGATTCCAGGCTTTGGCCGGCACACGGGGAATCAAGCTGACTTTCGACGAACGCGATGGAGGGCCTCACTGTGTGCGCGCCGAACTGGAGTGGGTTGACCGATTGATAGGTGTACTGGTCGACAATGCGTGCAAATACGCCACGGCCAACGGTCGCGTGGTGGTGCGGGTCCTTTCCATGGGCAACCGGATCGTGCTCCAGGTGGACGACGACGGACCGGGGATCCCGCCGGATCAAAGATCACTTGTCATGGATCGTTTTCATCGAGCCGATGTGGAGCGCCCCGGTACGGGTCTTGGCCTCGCCATTGCGAATTCGGTAGTCCGGGCCACCAATGGTGCCTGGGTGATCGGGGAGTCCCCTTCCGGTGGTGCTCGCATGCAGGTCTCGTGGCGCCGGGTGTCATCTCGCCGAACGATGTTGGAAGACAACCGAGGTAGTGCGGACGATCTGTCCACTGAGCCAAGTGCAGCACCCGCCCAGCTGGGCATTTGAGGTTCTTATCCAGGTTTTAACCTCACCGGGCCCTCATGTCATGTAGTCGTCAGGATCAACCCTTACCTTTGCATCCATGGCACAAGGACGGCGTCGGTCGGCATTGGATCAGGTTCGCATGTCCCGCATTCGCAGGGATACCTCGTTGGGCCGAATCACCCGGATCACAAAATCTCTAGGCGTCGGCATCATTGCCGCCACCGGGGCCTTGGGGTTCTACCTGAGCCAAGCCCTGCCAGGCCACTCATCGACCACCCAGGGCACGTCGTCGCCTGCTTCGAACATCTCCCCGACCGGATCGTCGACATCGGGAAACGTCTCGGCGTCGGGCCAACTGGCCCCCCCCAGTAGCCCGCCTGTCCAATCACAGCAGCTGGCGCCTGTCGTCACGGGGTCCAGTTGACGCCTTCTCTCGAGCCACGGTCCGCCGTGAATCAAGACAGGCATCAAATCTACCGAACGACTGCGATCGGTTGCCTCGCAGAAATCCTTGTCACCGAGGTCGAGTACCTGGTCCCCGCCATTGAGATTCTCCACGAAGAGGTCGATCGTATTGACAGGGCGGCCAGTCGGTTCCGATCCGACTCCGAGATCTCCCACGCGCAGCGGTCTGGTGGGCGGCCCGTCAAAGTGAGCAGATGCCTCTTCAATGCTGTCACTGTCGCGCTCAGGATCGCTGAACTCACCGAGGGCGCTGTCGACCCGACAGTCGGCCACGCCATGAATGCACTTGGCTACGGGCGAGATTTCGCTGAGATCGCCGACGGAGTTGTGGGAACCCTCCCGCAAGCGATGCCGGTTCCCGGTTGGCGAAGTATCGAGCTCAACGAGACCAACCGCACCCTCCGGGTGCCCTCCGGGACCTTGGTTGACCTCGGTGCCACGGCCAAGGCACTGACGGCGGACCATATTGCATGCCGGGTCTTCGAGACCTGTGGTTGTGGCGTACTGGTGTCTCTCGGTGGGGACATCTCAACCGCCGGAGAACCTCCACCTGGTGGCTTTCTCGTCGGTATGGCCGACGTGAGCGGAGCCGCCGATCCTCTTGAGACGGTGGCCATCAAATCGGGTGGACTAGCCACATCGGGAATCGCGTCAAGGCAATGGAAGTTGGGTCACCACGACGTCCACCACATTGTCGACCCAAAGACGGGTCTCCCGCCCGAACCAGTCTGGCGAACAGTGACGGTCGCGGCGGCGACGTGTGTGGATGCCAACGCGGCTACCACTGGATCCATGGTCAAGGGCACCCACGCGGTCGAGTGGTTGTCCTCGCTCCGCCTTCCGGCTCGGTTGGTAGCCACTGATGGCCACATAGTGCGGATCGCCGGATGGCCGTACGACGACTCAGTAATGCCCGAGCCGTTGGTGGTCCGCCAATGACTGTAGCCGTGGCCAGCGCCACGCATACTGGAACCGCGCTGTGGTACCTCACCCGGGCCACCGGTCTGGTCTCACTGGTTCTGCTCTCAGGGACCGTGATACTCGGGATCATCTCTTCGGTCGGCTGGACGGCGCAGCAGTGGCCTCGATTCGTCTCTCAGACCATGCATCGCAACGTGTCACTGTTCTGCCTCGCGCTGATCGGACTCCACGTCGTGACGACGGTGGCCGACGGCTACGTGCCTATTGGGTATCGTGACGCATTCATACCCTTCCTCACCCAGTATCGACCCCTCTGGGTCGGTTTGGGTGCGTTGGCGTTCGACATCTTGCTCGCCGTGGGCATTACCAGCGGGCTACGGCGCCGCATTGGAGTCCGGGCCTGGCGGGGCGTGCACTACATGGCCTACATGTGTTGGCCCATCGCCGTGCTTCACGGGTTGGGTAGCGGTACGGATGCACGCCTCTCAATCATGATCTTACTTGAGGTGATCTGTATCGTCTCCGTTGTCGGCTCTGTGTTGTGGCGAATTGTCGAGGCCCGCCGTATGCCGAGCGGTCGGCGATTGGCGGCGGCTGGTGCAACCACTGCGTTGGTCGTGGGGATCGGGGCCTTCGCCTTGTCAGGTCCACTCCAGCCAGGATGGTCACGGCGAGCGGGGACCTCGCCCGTACTGTTGGCACAGCTCAACGCGCGATTCGCCAGCAAGAGTGCAGCAGCCGCGTCCGGGACGTCGGGTTCACCGACGGCACCGACCACGGTGGTCCCGACATCGACGAATGGGCTCCCTCCGCTGCCTTTCACCGAGAACGTGACCGGGACGATCGCGACGTCGAGCCCGAACAGTGCGGGGGATGTCGAAGTCCAACTGACCATGCAAGTGCAAGGTGCGTCCGCTCCTCTTCAGGTTCAGCTCATCGGTCGCGCGGTAAATGGAGGTGTGGCCATGTCGACAAGCAAAGTCAGCTTCGGTAACGAACGTGGAGCAGTCACCGCACTTGATGGCTCCAGCATCGGAGCCACTGTGAGGGGACCGATGGGGACGGTGAACCTAGTCATACAGCTTTCGATTGATCAGAGCAGTGGTACGTTCAGCGGATCGGTGTCTGGTAGTTCGGGGGCGAATCAGTGAGAACACCGTTGGCCGAAATCACCCCTCCAACCAGGGAAGCTCCGACCTTCCCTCGTCTGTTGTCGGGGCTTTCCTCACCCGACAATTCTTTCGGCCTCCACGACCACCTCGAACAGTGGGGCGCGCTCCCATTGCGTCGCGCCAGGGCGACGTTGCTCGACGAGCTCGACTCGGCTGGCCTGCGTGGCCACGGGGGAGCCCGGTTCCCTGTCGGTACCAAGTGGCGGGCCGTGAGCGAAGGCAGGGCTCGCCGAGCTGTCGTGGTGGCCAACGGGGCCGAAGGAGAGCCAGCCAGCCTGAAGGACGCGTTCCTCCTTACCAAATTCCCCCATCTGGTGCTTGACGGAGCATCGCTCGGCGCGGCCGTCCTCAACGCGAATCGAATAGTGGTCTATGTGCCCGATCGGCTTACCGATGTGATCGGCCGAGCCATCCATGCTCGCCGGCGTGCCGATTTGGATCCGGTTGAGATCGAGGTGGTCGGTGCTCCGGAGGCATTTCTCTCCGGTCAGGAGTCCGCCGTTGTGCGTGCCCTCAACAATGGACCCGCCTTGCCAACATTTGTCGGAATCCAATCCATACGCACTCGAGGAGTCGGCGGAAGACCAACCCTCGTGCAGAACGTCGAATCACTCGCGCAGGTGGCGATGATCAGCCGGTTTGGTGGTCAATGGTTCCGATCGGTGGGAACCGATGACTCGCCGGGCACCATGTTGCTCACGATCACCGGCCGGTGGACGGAACCTCAAGTGGTGGAAGCACCACATGGAGTTGCCTTCCGGGACCTCCTTCAACTCACCGCGCAGGATGCCGACCGGTACTGGGGGATTCTTCTCGGGGGCTACGGAGGAGGCTGGGTCTCCATGACCGACATCCTCGAGTGCCGCCTGACCGAGGAGGCTGCTCGCCAACTTGGATCTTCTCTGGGTGCCGGAGTTGTCGCTGTACTCCCCCGAACGTGCTGTCCCCTGGCCGAGACGGCTCGAGTGGTCCGCTACATGGAACGGCAGGGTGCAGGTCAGTGCGGGCCCTGCGTGCACGGTCTGGCTGATCTGGCCGCTCACATGGAAGCCTTGGCGTTTGACCCGGCAGCACTTCGGGGCCACCTTCCTCCTATCGAGGAGTTATGCGGGCTCATTGAAGGCCGGGGCGCCTGTCGTCACCCAGATGGGGTGACTCGGTTTGTCCGCAGTGCACTCGTAGTCTTTCATAATGAGGCACTCCAGCACGTGCGCCGCGGTCCTTGCGGCGCGGTGAATGGCCCTGCTCTCCTGCCATGCCCCGCTCACCAAGGACGTCCACGGTGATGGCAACCCGCCGAGTGAGTGGGCTAGGTGCTCAGGTGACCAGCTTGCCCGCGCCAAAGTGGCGGGTCACCCTGGTCGTCGACCCCACCATGTGTGACGGTCACGGTGTCTGCGCCGAGTTGTTGCCCGAGCGGGTCAAGATGGATCAGTGGGGTTTCCCGATCATCTCCGACGAGGAGATCCCAACTGCTCTGGCCGATCATGCGCGGCGCGCCGTCGCTTCGTGCCCTCGGTTGGCACTCCATTTGGTGGAAGGTCTCCAGTGAACCGAGGCCTGGTGAAAGATGAGGTCGAACCCAAGCATTCTCGGGTGAGCGGATCACGGGCGGATCAGAGGCGGCAGCCGGTGCCGAAATCCCGGAACCAGACGCGTGCACAGAGAAAAGGCTCCAAGTACCGACGACGGAGACTCACCGCACTCTTCGTGCTGCTTCTCGCCGGGATGATGATCTGGACAGCCGTCTCCCTAGGAGGTGCACTGACTAATCCTGCACTGGGAAGCTCATTCAGCTCCCGCTTTGCCGAATGGGCCCGGGTTCACGGGGGTAACGGCGTGGTGAATTGGGTCGAGAAGGAGTGGTACAGCCATCATCCCCCACCGGTCGGCGGCAAACCCCCCGCAGGTGCCATCCAGGTTCCTCATCCGGTGACGGCCGCCGCGACGTCAGGGCCGGCACATCTGCCGTTGCCTTCTCCGATCCAATCCATGGCCAGTACTGCCATTGCGGGTGAAGGTGCATGGTCACCAGCGGGTCGCCTCGTGGGCGGAATACCAGCGATCTATGAAACTACTCTCCGGCCGGACGCCGTACACACGAGTTACGTGGTCGGCGTGGCCTGGATGGACACCAAGCTCTTGAAAGCCACGCTGTACTCAGGCAGCCAGATCCCCGGTGGTGGGCCCTACACCCATACGGCCCCCGTACAACCCGGAGCGGCAGACCGCCTGGTCGCCGCTTTCAACGCCGGATTTCTCATGAGTGCAGCCAATGGTGGGTACTACACGGATGGAAAGGCAGTTGTGCCTCTGCGAGTGGGCGCCGCGTCGTTCGTCATCTATCGCAATGGGCAGGTCAATATCGGGCCATGGGGCGGATCCCTTACCATGACGCCTAATGTCGTATCGGTTCGTCAGAATCTCGATCTTCTGGTTGATGGCGGGAAGGCGGTCTCTGGCCTTAACGCGGCGGACACCACCCGATGGGGCAGCACTTTGGGGGGCGCGATCTATGTGTGGAGGTCGGGAGTCGGGATCACTGCGAACGGAGCCCTCGTCTACGTCGGTGGTCCGGGGATGAACATCACCGACCTGGCCGACCTCTTGGCACGGGCGGGCGCGGTGCGCGCCATGGAGCTCGACATCAACACCGACTGGGTCAACTATTCGGTCTACAAGCCAGCTACGTCAACGGGTTCAGCGTCTGGGACAAATGGCACCGAGTTGCTCCCCGGTATGACGGGAACTCCGGCACGGTACTTCCAATCATGGTGGGCCAGGGACTTCTTTGCCATGTCGGCGGCAGCCGGCACTTGACGTGCGCTCTCGTGACGAGATGGAGCCCGAGGAAGGGGACGTCCAGGGTGAACTGATCGCCCTGGAGCACAACGACCGAGGAGCCTCCAAGGACTCTTCGGGCGTGGTGCTCGGTGTGGTCACGGGGATGCGACCTCGCCAATGGGCCAAGAATGCCTTGGTCTTCGTGGCCCCTGCGTCAGCGGGGGTGCTCAATCACCGCGGTGTCCTGCTTACGACGGTGGGCACGTTCGGGGTCTTCTGTGCGGCTGCGTCAGGAATGTACCTGGTCAACGACGCAACGGACGTGGAGGCCGATCGGCGTCATCCCGACAAGCGCCATCGACCCGTCGCCCGTGGTGCGGTCAGCCCCTCTTTGGCCAGATTTGCGGGAGCGGTGCTGATCGTCATCGCCATGACCTCTTCCTGGTTTGTGGCCCGCTGGCCATTGGTCCTCGTCGTGGGGATCTACATCATTATCAGTGCCGCGTACACTCTGTGGCTTCAGCGTGAACCGGTGATTGAGCTTGCAGCTGTGTCCTCTGGATTTCTCATTCGGGCCATTGCCGGAGGGGTGGCGACCCATGTTCCCCTCTCAAGCTGGTTCCTGGCGGTTGCCTCCTTCGGCGCGCTGTTCGTGGTCACCGGGAAGCGCATGGGTGAATACGTTCGGCTTGGAGAGAGACGGGGGGAACATCGCGAGGTGTTGGGGATCTACACCGCGTCGTTCCTCGGATCGACCCTGACCTTGACGGCTTCGGTGACTGTCACCGCCTACTGCCTCTGGGCCTTCGAAAAAGCCGGCCTCCTGTCGCATGTCGGTCATCACCTGGTGTGGATACAACTTTCCGTGGTTCCCGTCATTCTTGGCACACTTCACACGCTGCGGCTCGTCGACGCTGGACTCGTCGACGCACCCGAGGACTTGTTCTTTCACGACCATCTCCTCCAAGCTCTTGGTGTGCTGTGGATTGCCTTGTTCTCCATCGGGTTGTACGGGTGAAGCAACGCCTCGACAGCGGACGCTTGGGCGCATTGAGTCCTCACCCCGACAAGGCCGAAACGAACGGTGTACCAGGGCAAAGATCAGATGTTGAACAGCGCATTCTCACAGGCTGGGGGCGTACCGCCCCGGCGGCCAGCGAAGTGACGGCGCCGCATGACGTTGACGAGCTGGCTCAACTCATATCGTCCGGTAATGCGCGGGGACCGGTAATGGGTGTCACCCACACACCATTGACGAGCCAATCATCCGAGCCCCACCGCTGGGTGATCGCCCGCGGATTGGGACGGAGCTATGGCGACGCCGCGCAGTGCAGCGGCGGTGTCGTCGTCGATACCTCGGCCTACAGTTCGATTGGTCTCATTGACCCTGTCACCGGCTTGGTTGAAGTGGGCGGAGGCACCAGCCTCGCCGCCATCATGCGTGTCTCACTCGCCTCGGGATGGTTCATCCCCGTCTCCCCTGGGACTCGACATGTGACTGTGGGCGGGGCCATTGCCGCCGATGTCCACGGCAAGAATCATCATCGGGACGGGAGCTTCTGTTCCTTCGTCGCGTCGCTCACCCTGGTCACGCCGGCTGGGATCTTCACGATCAGCCCCGACGAGGATGCTGAATTGTTCTGGGCCACCGCGGGAGGAATGGGGCTCACCGGTGTTGTCGTGAAAGCCACTCTCCGTCTCATCCGGGTCGAGACGTCATGGATGGAGACTGATACAGAGCGCTGTGACGATCTCGACGCTGTCATGTCCGCCATGGAGGAGGCAGACCACAACTACCGATATTCCGTGGCCTGGGTGGATTGCAGCTCCCGTGGTAAGCACCTCGGGCGTTCGGTCCTGACCAGAGGAGATCATGCGCCGATCGGTGCGCTGGGTCTGGCGAATGCGACATCGTTCATTGACATTCCCGCGGAGTCACGGGTGAGGGTCCCGTTCACGCTGCCCCTCAGTGCGGTCGGTCCACACACGGTGCAGGCATTCAATGCACTGTGGTTTCGCAAATCACCCAAGCGAAAGTGTGGAGCCATCGTCCCGTTGACCTCTTTCTTCTATCCCCTTGATGGAATCAATGAATGGAATCTCCTCTACGGGCGGCGTGGCTTCGTGCAGTACCAGTTTGTCGTCGGCCCGCAGCACGCTGACGTTGTGAGGGCGGCAGTCGGGATGATGGGGCCAGCTGGAATCCCGTCTTCACTGGCGGTCCTCAAGCGGTTCGGTCCTGGCGATCCGGGTCCACTGTCATTCCCGATCGAGGGGTGGACCTTGGCCCTCGACTTTCCGGCCGGACTCCCGGGGCTTCCGCCCCTTCTCGACCGGCTCGACGAACTCGTGGTCGGCGTGGGCGGGAGGATCTACCTGGCCAAGGATGCCCGCCTCCGACCGGAACTCCTCCGTGCCATGTACCCCAGGATTGGGGAATTGGAGGCGGTCCGGGACAGGGTCGATCCAGACCACGTACTCCAGTCCGACCTTTCGCGCCGGCTCGGCATCGGGCAGAAGGTCCCATCGTGAACAATGCGTTCAATCACCCTCAGACCGTCGTGGTGCTGGGAGGAACATCTGAGATTGCGGGCGCCCTGATCGACCGCCTCATCGCCAACCGGTGCCGGACTGTCGTACTTGCCGGGAGAGATACCGATGGTCTGGTCCATGCGACGAGGCGAGCCGAAGCACGTGGGGCAGACATCGTCAGATCGGTTGTGTTCGACGCCCTCGAGAACGACAAGGCGGAAGAAACGATTGCCGCCTGCTTCGACGCCGCCGATGCCCCCGTCGACCTGGTAGTGGTCGCAGTCGGATTCTTGGGAAACGCGGGCGCAGACCTCGACGACGCCGAACGGATCGCCGAGAGCATCACAGTCAACTTCACGTGGCCCGCTGTTGCCCTTGGGGTGGTCGCGCGCCACCTGCGAGCCCAGGGCTCTGGTCGAATTGTTGTGTTGTCGTCGGTTGCCGGCATCCGGATTCGTGCGGCGAATTTCATCTACGGTTCGGCGAAGGCGGGGTTGGACGGTTTCGCCCTGGGCCTGGCCGAGTCTCTTCGGGGATCAGGGGTGCAACTTCAAGTTGTCCGTCCGGGATTTGTCCGCACGAAAATGACCGCCGGTCTTCGTCCCGCACCATTCGCTGTCGATCCGGACAGCGTGGCCACGGCAGTGATGCGGGGCATCGAACGGAATCAACCCGTCATCTGGGTGCCGTCCCTTCTGCGTTGGGTTTTTCTCGGGCTGCGTCATCTGCCCCAGGAGGTGTGGCGACGCCTCCCGGGATGAGTTGACCGCAAGGCAGTCTGCGAAACCATCTTTCGGATTCCCTAGTTCAGCCTGGGCCAGCTTGGAGGGCGATTGCAGGATCTCCCGTTGCCATGAGGGCGGCCTGGAGCTGCGCCGATGTCGTCGTCGGCGTCGAGAACACCGAGTGCAAGAAGTTCACGGTATCGGTGCGCATGGCGATTTCGGCCGGCGAGTCGCCGATGAACGTGTTCAGGTGGTCGCCACTGGCAAGGGTCAGTACTACCTTTGGCATCACTGCTGCCTGGAAGACCTGCAGTGATCGGCTCAGCAGGCCATATTCATCAGCCGTGCCGACTGCCACCAGGAGTGCACCGGCTACCGGGACCCCCCAGGGCCCGGTGAGGCCAACGGGAATCTCGCCCGACAGCGAGATGTACGCCCGCACCCGGGGGTCTCCGTAGCGAGGATTGAGTGCCATCAGGGCGACGTCTGTGCCGCCGTCGCTGTGTCCGGCGACGGCGATCCGCGACATGTCAACGGGACCGGCCAACCCGCCTCGGAGCGACGAGATCACGAAGGACATGTCCTGTGCTTGTTCGGGATAATCGCTGACGGGGGAGCCCGGAAGTGTATTGGCCGAGTCCGGAAACGTTGGTGCCGCCACGATGTACCCAGCTTCGGCCCAGGCATCGAGGAGGGACTCGTAGACCAAGGGGTTGCTGTTCCAACCGTGCGCGAATACCACCAGGGGGAGTGGACCGGGCAATCCGACCGGTCGACGCACGATGGTGACCAGATCTCGCCCGGTGTGTCCCGGCACGCTGCCCCGGGCCGGCGTGGCGCGACTCGGGTCGAGCAACGTCAACGTCTCATCTTGAATCTTGAAAGGCGGCAGCGGAGCGATCCTCGTCGTGGTGTACCGCCCGACGGACCGAGGAAGGTGTCGGGCACCAAGGTTGTGGGACGCCGGCAGGGTCAGAATTGCGCCGGCCACGCCAGTACCGACGATGGTCACCAGGCCGACGACAGCCCAGAGAATCCGTGGTCGAAGCCAGCTCGGTGTTCGACGGTGGCGCGCCGAGGATCTCTGCTTTGGCCCCTTGCCGACTCCATGGAGTGGAGATTCGAAGTCATCCATCGTTCAGATCGTCAACGGTACAAAGAATGGCCGCCTGCGCTCGTTGCGGTGATTGTCGAATGGATGGGTGGGGTGAATCTCCACGCGCTTGGCCTCCGTCTACTGTGCGGGATACCTACCGTCGGGGACGCCGATCTCCCAATCACGTAGGGAGAGCCAATGAGCCTATCCAACCGCCCCGCCCTCTTCGTCTCGATGGTGGCATCGCTCACGCTCGCGTCGTGTTCACTGACACGCCCCGCCCAGACCGCGTCGATCTCGACCACAACCTCAACTACGTCGACAACGGTTCCGATGGAACCCGGCTGGACGACGGTGGCCACCGGTGCGCATGGGGTCATGGTCGACCAAAAGGACGTGACCGTTCCTGACGGGCGGAGCATCACCGTGATCCGCTTTCGAGCCGGGCAGGTCCGGTTCGGTCTCCACATCGGCACTCAAGAACCGCCGGTGGGCAAAGCGGTTCTCGGACCCGATTCCTTGTCCTACGTGGGTCCGACCGAGTCGCCGTACCTCCTGGCGGCCTTCAATGGAGGATTCAAGGTGAAAGACGCCGTGGGTGGCGTCGAGGTGGGCGGGCAGACGCTGGTCCCCTTGGTGACCGGTCTCGGCAGCTTCGTCATCGACACCAATGGCTACGGCCGGATCGGGATATGGGGGAAGACAGTTCCGTCACCCGGCGAACAGGTGTACAGCGTTCGCCAAAACCTTCCACCGCTGATCGAGGGTGGACAACTCAGCCCTCAGATCGACAACCTCAAGCAATGGGGAGACACGCTGCACGGGGTGGCCGCTCCGGCGCGAAGCGCCCTTGGCGAAGATGCGGCCGGAGACATTCTCTACGCCGCCGCCATGTCCGCACTCCCGATAGATCTGGCTACCGCACTTGGTGTCGACGGGGCCACGGTGGCCATGCAGCTTGATATCAATCCCATGTGGATCCAGTGCGATGTCTCCTCGACGCCTGGAGGACCTTTGTCGACCACCGTACCGGGCCAGACGCGACCGGCCGGTCAGTACCTGGTGGGATGGACTCGCGACTTCATCGCGGTGCTCGCTCCGGTAGGCACCTCGAATACCGCGGTGTCCTCACCATGAGGCAGCACACAGCGTGTAACCAGGCTTAGCCGGTTCAGGTGGCCCAAATGTTGTTGCAGCGCTCGCAGACGTCCTGAGGAACGATCCCGGCCCGCATGAGGAGTGCGAAGGCCTTGCAGCCGAGGCACAGTCCCAGCGCCGACTCTAAGAAGGCGGCAACAGCCAGTAGCCCCAACAGGCCCTCGGCCCCGGTCCAGTGTCCGAGCACGGTCAGGACCAGAGCGCTCAACGAGAAGGTGACGCCCATGCCCTGGGCGAAGCGCTTGGGCGGCCCGGCCACAGGCCGTTCGGCCAGATGCAGGCGGGGCGTGACGACCCGGGTGACGAACTGTCCGAGCGGGCTCAACGACGGCCCGGTCAGGACTCGGGCGATGAAGCCGTAGGCGATGACGGCGGTGGCCCACTTGAGGCCGAACACGATGGTGAGTACCGCCATCACGACCACACCGCCGGCCACCAGACGGGCCGAGACCTCGTTCACCGGATTGGGAAATGAGAACAACGAGTGGACCCTTTCCCCAGTGTCTGTCCCATCTCCCATAATGCAGACCATTTTAGTCGTCTTTCTGAACAATGGGACAGGCCCCATGCCCCCTGCACACCCTCAACCGTGGGAGATCACCACCGCCGAGGGGTGGCCCCCCAGACGGATCCGGTGGCCCACAGTACCCGCCGGCAGTGAAACCGGCACCAGGGAGCCCCCTTGCAGGGCCACCCACACCGTCGTGCTGGCCGCGTCCAGCGCCAGTGCCTCGGCCACATCGGGCAGGTTGATCGGCGTCCCCACCACCAAACCGGTCACGGTGAGCGGGACGATGCTGGCCCCACCGGTGATGTAGGCCATGGCACCCGAGGGCGTGACTGCGATACCGGTCGGGTCGACCGGCAGGGCCACGGCAGCACTGGGCTGCAGGCTCGCCAGATCGATCGCCGTCAGCGTGTGGTCGCCGAAATTCCCGACCAGCGCCTCACCGGAGGCGACGCCGATCGCCCCGGGGCTCAAGCCAACGCTGATCGGCGCCCCGGCCTGCAGGGTCGACACGTCAATCGGCGTCACCTGGTTGCTCCCGAAGTCGACCACCAGCGCGGTGGCCGACTTGGTGCTCGTGACCGTGACGGCGATGGCCACCGGCTTCGTCCCTACCGCGATGGCCGCGCCGGCCCGCCAGGTGCCGAGGTCGACCGGGGTGACCGAATTGGAGTCCAGGTTGGCCACCAGGGCCACACCCCGGCCCCCGGTGCCTCCGGGCGCCACGGCGACGGCGTCGGGCTCGACCCCGACCACCACTGACCGCACCACGGCGCGGGTGGCCGGATCGATCTCGTGCAGCGTGTCGTCACCCTGCGTGACCACGAGCAGCCCGGCACCACCCTTGGTGAACGCCATGGCCGAGGGCAGGCTGCCCACGGGCACCTTCGCCTCCACCATCCCAGATCTCATGTCGACTGGTGTCAGCCCGACACCGGGCACGGTGACCGAAGCATCAGTGGCCACCCAGGCCAGGTGGGCCGCTCCCGACCCTCCGGCCGCATGGGAGCAGGCCGCCAGTAACGGGGCCACCATGAGGGGGAGGACGCCGGCGACCAACCGCCTCGCCACCGTGCTCCTACCCCCTCGCACAGGCCGCACCGGCAGGTCGATCGCCATGGCCCCACCCCCGGGAATCGCCCTGGGGCCAGAAGTCACCGGTGACGGCGTCCTGCACGTAGGCCACCGGGGCCGGTGCTCCCCCCACCAGCGCGCGCAACGCGTCCAGCAGGGCGTCGACATCTTCGCCCGACGTCCCCAGGCCGCAACTGGCTCGCAAGGCTCCGGGAATGGCGCTCCGGTCGCCGCGTTGGATCGCGGCGCGAGCCTCGGCGACCCCCGCCGGGCCCACCCCCAGGAGACGGAGCAGATAGGGGTGGGCACAGAAGCACCCATGGCGCACCCCGATGCCGAATTCGGCGCTGAGCCGGGCCGCCACCAGCGCGTGGTGCATCCCGTCCACGGTGAAGGGCGCCACGGCCAATGACTCCGCCGCCGCCGCCGCCGCCGCCGCCGCCGCCGCCGCCCGGCCCGGCCCGAGCACCCGCACGCCGTCCATGGCGCGCAGCCCGTCATGCAATCGGGCCGACAGCGCCGCCTCGTGGGCCCCAATGGCCTCCCATCCGATCCGTCCCAACTCGTCCATGGCAACGCCGAAGGCCACGGCACCGATGACGTTGGGTGACCCCGCCTCCTCCCGATCGGGGGGCTCGGTCCAGATCACCTCGTCCAGGTCGACCAGGTCCACCGCGCCGCCGCCGGCCAGAAACGGGTCTCCATGCTCGAAGACGCTCCGGGGACCGATGAGCGCGCCCGCCCCAAAAGGGGCGTAGAGCTTGTGACCACTGAAGGCCAGGAAGTCTGGTCCCAACGGCAAGGCGCGGTGGGGGGCCAGCTGTGCCGCGTCGAGCAGGACGGGGATCCCCCGGGCATGGGCCTCCTGGCAGATCTCCTCCACCGGTGGGAGCCAACCGGTGACGTTGGACGCGCCGGTGAGGGCCAGCAGCGCCGGCCGCTGCCCGTCATCGAGCACCGCCACCACGTCGTCCACGCCGAAGGTGCCGTCAGTACCGCACTCGACCCAGCGCCGCTGAGCCACTCGGGCCCAGGGCAGCAGGTTGGCATGATGCTCCACCACCGTGGTGACCACGACGTCATCGGGCGCCAGCCGGAGCCGGTAGGCCAGGTGGTTGATGGCCTCGGTGGTGTTGCGGACGAGCACGACCACGTCGTCACCATCCACCGGGCGCCCTGAAAACCGGTGCACGCTCTCCCGGGCACCCTCGTAGGCGGCGGTGGCCCGGCGGGACTTGTAGCCCGCGCCACGGTGCACGCTCGAGTACCAGGGGAGGAATTCATTGACCGTGTCCGCCACTACCTGGAGGGCCGGGGTGGAGGCGGCGCAGTCCAGGTCCCGGTAGGGGCGATCGGTGCCGTCCAGGCAGGGGACCACGAGGTCGGCACCGACGAGAGGCGCTCCGGGGGGTTCCATCGTCACGCCGCCACATTACGGAGCGCCAAGCCGACCGCGGTACCCTGCCCTGAGTGGAAGAGCGGCACGAATCCGAGCTGGCCCAATCGGCCCGGGCCCTGGACGATGTCGACCGCGCCTTGGAGCGCTTGAGTGAGGGCGTCTACGGGTCCTGTGAGACCTGCGGCGCCCCCATCCTCGAGGCCGACCTCGCGGCCGACCCGACGCGTCGGGTGTGCGAGCAGCACCTGGCCCTCGGGCCGGAGCGTGGTCACCAGGAGCCCGTTCCGGCCGACTGAAGGCCGCGACCTAAATACGGAACCCCTTCGCCGCGTCGAACCTCGCCGCCACGTCGCCCCAGTTGACGATGTTCCAAAGGGCGGTAAAGAAGTCGGCCTTCACGTTCTTGTACTGCAGGTAGAAGGCGTGCTCCCAGGCATCGAATACCAAGAGGGGGATCGAACCGTTGCCGACGTTGCCCTGGTGGTCGTAGATCTGCTCGACGATCAACCGTCCGGCCAGTGGTTCGTAGGCCAGCGCCCCCCAGCCTGATCCCTGGATGGTAGAGGTGGCCTGGGTCAGGTGGGCCTTGAACTTGTCGAAGGAGCCGAAGTTCTCGTCTATGGCCGCGCCCAGGGCACCGCCGGGCTTGTCGCCACCGTCGGGGCTCAGGTTCTCCCAGAAGATCGAATGGAGCACATGGCCCGAGACGTGGAAGGCCAGAGTCTTCTCAAGCCCGACCAGGGCGCCGAAGTCGTCGCTGTCGCGCGCTCCGGCCAGCTTCTCCAGCGTGGTGTTGGCGCCGGTTACGTAGGCGGCATGGTGCTTGTCGTGGTGGAGCTCCATGATCTGTCCCGAGACGTGCGGCTCCAGAGCGGCGTAGTCGTAAGGCAGGTCGGGCAGGCTGTAGTCGGCCATGTCAGTCGTGTCTCCTCGTTGCGTGGTCGGTGGTGCTCGACCATACCCGATCGGAGGTTCTGGCGACCCGGGCCAGGTCGGTGCCTGGGGTTCGCCAGGGGTGCGCACTACGCTTGCAAGAGTGAGCACGGACCCCAAGGATCGATGGAGCGATCTGGGGTCGTTCATTCGCGAGCAGCGCGGCGTAGCCCGCCTCTCATTGCGCCGGCTGTCGGAACTGGCGGGCATCTCCAATCCCTACCTGAGCCAGATTGAGCGAGGGCTCCGGCGGCCCTCAGCGGAGATCCTCCAGCAGATTGCCAAGGCGCTGCGAATTTCTGCCGAAACCCTGTATGTGCAGGCCGGCATCCTCGAACGACCCGACGGCACCTCCGACCTGACCAGGCAGATCCTGGCTGATCAGACCATCAGCGAGGAGCAGAAGCAGGCCCTGGTGCGGATCTACCTCTCCTTCCGGCGTGACTACGAGGACGAGCACGGGAGCCCAGTCGTGCCCGGGGCAGAGGCAGTCCCCACCGCCGACGGCGACCTACCCCCGGTGCCTGACCTGCCCGAGCACATCGCCTCCGCCTGAGCCCTTTGGGGCCCTCAGCGGCGGTCCGAACCGGGGAAAACCCGGCCACCGGTAGGATCTAACCGCTATGCGCAGGCTTGCCGTCCTCTC
Organism: Acidimicrobiaceae bacterium; assembly: GCA_003169675.1. Lineage (GTDB taxonomy): Bacteria > Actinomycetota > Acidimicrobiia > Acidimicrobiales > RAAP-2 > Bog-473. The sequence continues at coordinate 11,771 of PNAT01000031.1, read as the reverse complement.
CCTCCATACCTCCCCCCTGGCTCAGCCCGGCACGGGGGACGGCGGCGGCATGAACGTATACGTACGGGAGCTGACGGCCGCACTCGCCCGATCGGGTGTCTCGTGCGATGTCTTCACTCGGGCCTGGTCGCCCGACCTTGCCCCGGTGGTCGAAGTGGAGCCGGGCCTGCGGGTTCATCACGTGCCCGCCGGTCCACTCTCGGTCCTGCCCAAGGAAGCCCTGCCCGGCGTCGTCGATGCGTTCACGCAGGGCGTGCTCGAGCGCATGGCCTCACCCGGTTCGTCGGCCTGGGGCAACGACGACGACCCCTTTACTTCAGTGCACGCCAACTACTGGCTCTCCGGCCTGTCCGGCCACGTGATCAAGCATGAATTGAACCTGCCGCTCGTCTGCACCTTCCACACCCTGGACCGGGTGAAGGCCGAGTCAATGCCTGAAGAGGTCGAAGCCGACATGCCCCACCGGCGGGCCGAGGCCGAGGCCACCATCATCGGATGTTCCGACGCCGTCCTCGCATCATGCACCGTCGAAGCCGAGCAGATCGCCTCGCTGTACGGGGCCGACCCCCTGCGCATCCGCATGGTCCCGCTCGGCGTCGACCACGCCTTCTTCGGCCCTGGGCACCGGCCCCAAGCCCGGCGCGCCCTCGGGCTCCCGCTCGACGGGAGGCTCCTTCTCTTCGTCGGGCGCATCCAGCCGCTCAAGTGCGCCGACGCCGCCATTGAGACGCTGGCCGATTTGCAGGCCACGGGCGGCGAGCCCTACCGCCTGGTGGTGGTGGGAGGCCCAAGCGGGCCTCACGGCGAGAAGTCGCTGCAGGGACTGTTCGACCTGGCGGATGCCCATGGGGTGCGCGACCACGTCCACTTCATCGATCCTCAGCCCCATGAGCTCTTGTCCTCCTACTACCGGGCGGCGGACGTGACCATTGTCCCCAGCCGATCCGAGTCGTTCGGCCTGGTCGCCCTGGAGGCCGCCGCTTGCGGTACCCCGGTCGTGGCCTCGGCCGTGGGCGGGCTGACCACGCTGGTCGACCAGGGACGCACCGGATTTCTCATCGACGACCCGACGCCCGAGCGGTACGCCGCTGCCGTGCGGCGGATCTTCGACGAGCCCCTCATGGCCGAACGCCTCTCCACGGCCTCGGTCCTGCGGGCCCGTCGCTACACCTGGCGGGCCGCGGCCAGCGCGCTGGTGGACCTGCACGACGAGTTGGCCTCCCGCCAGCTCGTCGAGTGCACCTGAACGCGCCATCGCGACACGTGCCACTCGTCGATCTTCCCGAAGATGAAGAGATGGCTGCCGCCGTGGCCTGTGTGAATGCGTGGACGGCCCGTGAGCTCGCCGCCGATGGCCTGTTGGTGGCGGCCGAGCGCCAGGAGGTGACCGACCGCACGGCGTCGTTCCGCTGGTACCTCCGGTTCAGGGGGGAGGAAAAGGACTTCATCACCGTCTGGCTGACCCTGCGCCAGCGCACCCTGCACCACGAGGCCCAATTCATGCCGGCCCCCGAGGAGAATGTGGCCGACGTCTTCACCTATCTCCTGCGCTGCAACGCCGCCTTCTACGGCATGTGGTTCGCCCTCGGACCTGAAGACGCCGTGTACCTGGTCGGCCGGGTTCCCGCCCGCCTGATTGACGATGACGAATTGGACCGGATTGCTGGGTCGTCGGTGCTCTACACCGATGACCACTTCCCCACTGCGATGGCGCTGGCTCACCCCTCCACCTACCGCCGCCGGCCTCGCCGGTCGTAGGCCCCGGGCCGCGGTCGTTATCGTCGTCCTATGCCGGTCACCTTGCTCATCGTCGGAGGCGGAAAGATGGGGGGAGCGCTGCTGGGTGGGCTTCTCGCTTCGGGCTGGGCCAAGCCCGGCGAGATAGGCGTCGTCGAGCCGGTGGCTGAGCGCCGGGATGAACTGGCGTCACAGTTTCCCGGGATCGGATTGTTCGATGCTCCCCAAGCGGGGGTGCCGGACGAGGTGGGCCAGCGTCTCTCCGGGGCAGTGCTGGCCGTCAAGCCGGATGCTGCCGAAGGCGCCTGTCGGGTGCTCGGGGCCGTCGGGGTGCCCCGGATCCTCTCGATCGTCGCCGGCATGCCCTGCCCTCGCCTCGAGACCGCCCTGGGCGGCCAGCCGAAGGTGGTCCGGGCCATGCCCAATACCCCGGCCCTGGTGGGGGCCGGTGTCACGGCCATCTCTGGCGGGTCATTTGCCACCGCGGAGGACCTGTCCTGGGCCGAAGAGGTGATGTCTGCCGTGGGCACCGTTGTCCGCCTGCCTGAACGCCTGATGGATGCCGTGACCGGCCTGTCAGGTTCTGGACCGGCCTACTTCTTCTTGGTGGCCGAGGCGATGATTGAATCTGGTGTCCAGATGGGCCTCAGCCGCGACGTGAGCCGGACCCTGGTGGTCGAGACCATGCTCGGCTCGGCCAAGCTCCTGGCCGAAACCGGCCAGGAGCCCGAGGTGTTGCGGGCGATGGTGACCTCACCGGCCGGCACCACGGCGGCAGGGATACGCACCCTCGAGGCGCGGGCCGTGCGCTCGGCCTTCATGGAGGCGGTAGCCGCCGCCACGGAGAGGGCGCGCTCCCTCCCGCGCTGAGGGCCCTGCCATGGCGACCGCCCCGGTGCAGACCGTCTTCTTCCTCTCCGACTACGGCACGCACGACGAGTTCGTCGGTGTCGTCCATGCCGTGGTTGCCTCCGGCGCACCCGGGGTGTCCGTGATCGATCTGACCCATCACATCCCGCCCTTTGACGTGCGGGCCGGCAGCCATACCCTGGTGCGGGCCGTGCCTCACTTGGGCAGTGGTGTTGTCCTGGCCGTCGTCGATCCCGGTGTCGGCCTGCGTCGAAGGGGCCTGTGCATTCAAGTCGCGCTGCCCGGGGGGAGTCCGATGTTCTTCGTGGGACCCGACAACGGGCTGCTCATCGCGGCGGCTGAATCAGCGGGGGAGGCACCGATTGCTGGCGTCTTCGAGCTGCATCGAGCGCCCCGGAACGATGATCTGGGGAACACCTTCGATGGTCGCGATCTCTTCGCCCCTGCGGCGGCCGCCCTCTGTCGCGGCGTGGCGCCGTCCGAGTTGGGCGATCCCGTCAATCCGGCTGCGGTGGTGCGGTTGTTCGGGGGCGTCGTCGAGCACGGTCGACTGCACGACGGCCGCACGTGCCTGCGAGCCGAGGTCACCTGGGTCGATCACTTCGGCAATATCCAATTGGCGGCCACGGTCGCCGATGCCCGCACCACCGGGTTACCTGTCTCGGGCACCATCGAGGTGGTGGAGCAGACCGAAAGTGATCTAGGCAGTCCCCGGGACCTCAGATCCGCCCTGGTGCCTGACGGGGTCCTCCTCCGCTGTGTCGACACGTTTGCCGATCTGGACCACGGCGAACTCGGGCTCTTAGTCGATGCCAACGGGCATCTGGCCGTCATCGCCGGTGAGGCCTCAGCGGCCCGCTGGCTCAATGTGGCCGCCGGCGAACTGATGGTGTTGGCCTGGTGAGGTGAGATTTGGTGTCGGCCCAACCGAGGTCGGTACCATCCGCAACAATGAACGGTGACCCAGGCACCTCGTCCAAGCGGATTCCCGAGGCCACAGTGGTGCGGCTTCCGGTGTATCAGCGGATCCTGGCCGAACTGGTGCGCACCGGCGTCTCCACCGTATCCTCGGAACAACTGGCCGCCTTGGCCCGGGTCAATGCGGCCAAGGTGCGCAAGGATCTCTCGCTCCTCGGCTCGTTTGGGACTCGAGGTTCAGGGTACGACGGGGCCTTCCTCATCGCGCAGATCGACCGTGCGCTGGGTTCCGACAAGGACTGGCCCGTGGCCGTGGTCGGCATCGGGAATCTCGGCCGGGCCTTGACCAATTCGGCCGGCTTCGCCTCCCGCGGCTGCCACGTCTCGGCCCTCTTCGATGTCGACCCTGCCGTCGTTGGGGAAGAAATACGCGGCATGAAGGTCCGTCACATGGACGAAATCGCCAAACTTCGACCGGCGGCACGACCAGCGATCGGCGTCATCACGACGCCCGCATGGGCGGCGCAGCAGGTCGCCGACATCCTGGTCCAGGTCGGGGTCACCTCGCTCCTCAATTTCGCGCCCCGGGTCCTGGTCGTGCCATCGCACGTGCATCTGCGCTACGTCGATCTGTCGGTCGAGCTCCAGGTCCTCGGCTTCTACCGGGCCCGTCCCAATGGCCCGGAACGAGGTGCTGCGGCCGAGAGTGACCGAGTGCCCCTGATCCGCTCCGTCGGGCTTTCCGCCCCCTCCGACCTGGACTGAGAGACCCTCCGCCGAATTCCCATGCCTGGGAACTGGGAGACTGGCACTCAACGCCTCAAGACCGGCATGCTTGATGCCCGACCCAGGAGGTCACCGAGTGTCCGTCGTTGTCGTAGGACTGCAACACCAGCAGGCATCGCTGTCGCTGCTGGAGGCGGTGGCGGTCAGCGAGACCGACCTGCAGAAGTTCCTGGCTGCGCTCAGCCACCGCCGCAACGTGCAGGAGGCGGTGGTCCTCTCGACGTGCCTGCGCACAGAGGTCTATGCCGTGGTCGACCGCTTCCACGACGCGGTGGCCGAGGTCTATGACGTTCTGGCCGAACACTCCGGCGTTTCGACTGATGAGTTGGCAACTCGGGCCACCATCCGCTTTGACGACGACGTGACGTCGCATCTCTTTTCGGTCACTTCCGGCTTGGAGTCCACCGTGGTCGGGGAGAGCGAGGTCGTGGGCCAGGTGCGGCGAGCCTTCGAGTTCGCCCAGGAGGAGGGAGCCTGCGGGCCCGTCCTTTCGGCCCTCTTCCAGCATGCGCTGCAGACAGGAAAGCGGGTCCGCACCGAGACGGGGATCAGCCGGGGCACCACCTCGTTCGCTTATGCCGCCGTCAAGGTGGCCGCTGGCGACGAGCAGACAGGACTCCAAGGCAAGCGGGTGGTGGTTGTCGGTGCGGGGGATATGGGGCTCGGCGTGTGCCGGGCCCTGAGCGACATTCCGGCCGAGCACGCGCCGGCCAGCATCGTCGTGGTGAATCGCTCCATGGCCCGGGCCGAGGACCTTGTACGTGACGGCGGAGGGTCCACGAAGCTTCGGGCCGCGCCATTGGAAAGGGTGCATGACGAACTGGTCCAGGCCGATGTCGTCCTGACTGCCGTGGCGGCCGAGTCCCATGTGCTCGACGTGGCCGACTTCTCCGGGGTCGTGAGCCCCATGTTGGTCATCGACCTCGGGGTGCCCCGCAATGTCGATCCCGCGGTGGGGTCTCTGGCGGGGGTCTCGCTGTTGGACATGGACACCTTGAGCCCGTCGGTAGCCCGTGCCTTGGGTGATCGTGCCGAGGAGTCCGAAGCAGCCAACGTCATCGTGGCCGACGAGGTGGAGCGCTTTCGCACGGCCAGCCGCCAACGGGGAGCGGCTCCGATCATCGCCGCCTTGCGAGCACGCATGGAGTCACTGCGCGAGACGGAACTTGAGCGGCACCGGGCTCAGCTGGCCGACCTGAGCGAAGCCGAGTGGGAGCAGGTCGACGCGGCCACGCGCGCCGCCATGGCCAAGATGCTCCATGAGCCCACCATGCTCTTGAAGGAGAGTGCGGGCACTCCCCGCGGTGAGCGCCTGGTCGAGGCGCTCCGTATTCTCTTCGATCTTTAGGAAGCGGGATGGGCACCTTTCGCCTGGCCTCGCGCGGGTCCCCGCTGGCACTGTGCCAGTCCGAGTTGGTGGTCGCTGCCCTGCGGGCCGCCAACCCTGAACTCATGGTGGAGGTGGTTGTCATCCGTACCCGGGGGGACGAGACCTCCGTCTCGCTCGACCAGATCGGCGGGCAGGGAGTGTTCGTGACCGAAGTCGAGGCGGCGGTGGCGGATGGACGGGCCGATGCCGCCGTCCACTCGGCCAAGGACATGACGTCGGTCATGGCAGAGCACCTCGTACTGGCCGCCGTGCCCCCACGGGCCGATCCCCGCGACGGACTGGTGGGTTGCGCCTTGGCGGACCTGCCACCCGGGGGTCTCATCGCGACCGGTTCAGCCCGTCGGCGCGCCCAGCTGGCCAACTTGCGGCCCGACCTGAGCTTCACCGACCTCAGGGGGAACATGGAACGCCGCGTGATCAGAGGCGAGGATGGCAGCGTGAGTGCGGTGGTGGTGGCCGTCGCCGCCATGGACCGATTGGGGTGGATCGACCGCCTGAGTGACATCCTGGATCCCGTCGACGTCTTGCCCCAGGCCGGACAGGGCACGATCGCCTTGCAATGCCGGGCCGACGACGACGGCACCCGCCAGATCCTGGCCACCATTGACGACGTACGTTCGCACCGGGCCCTCCGGGCCGAGCGGGCCGTGCTGGCCGGATTGGGCGGCAGCTGCACCGTGCCCGTGGGGGCGTGGGCCGAAACGATGGCCGGAAGTTCGGAGTTGCGGGTACACGGTCTGGTGGCCAGTGGCGACGGGCATACGGTGATCCGGATGTCCCACACCGGCGACCAACCCGAAGCGGTGGGCACGGAGTTGGCCAGGAAGCTCCTCGTCGACGGTGGTGGTTCGGGGATCGATGGTTTTGACGCCATTGACCCCGGGCAGCCCGGCGCCGACCCAGCGCGGTGACCGTCTACCTTGTCGGTGCCGGCCCCGGAGACCCAGGCCTCCTGACCCGCCGGGGAGCGGAGCTTCTCTCCCAAGCCGACGTGGTGATCTATGACCGGCTGGTCCACCGGTCTCTCCTTGTCCTGGCACCGCCGTTGGCTGAGCTCATTGATGTGGGAAAGCAACCTGACGCGGCACGAACCGGCCCCGCTCGACAGGACGAGATCAACGCGCTCCTGGTCGCACACGGCCGGCGCTGGCCCACGGTGGTGCGGCTCAAGGGTGGGGACCCGTTCCTCTTCGGGCGAGGTGGCGAAGAGGTCGACGTCCTCTCCCAGGCTGGCATCGGTTGGGAGGTGGTTCCTGGGGTCACCTCGGCCTTCGGGGTCCCGGCCGCAGTGGGAATTCCTGTCACTCATCGGGGTCTCTCCTCTTCAGTCACGGTGGTCACCGGACGGGTCGGTGACCCGTCTGCCCCGGGAGGCATCGATTGGGCCGCCTTGGCCCGACTCAACGGCACGCTGGTGATCCTCATGGGGATGACGACCCGGGCCGAGATCGTCGACGCCCTCGCACATGGCGGCAAACCACTCGACACGCCGGTCGCCGTGATAGAGCGTGGGACTACCCCCGCCCAGCGGGTGGTCCGCACCACGCTCGGCCAGCTGGCCCAGGTCGACCTCGGGTCCCCCTCCGTGATCGTGTTGGGACCGGTGGCGGCGCTCGGAGAGGAGTCGCCGCGCCACCCCAAAGCTCGGCTCTCCGGTCGCACCGTTGTTGTGACGCGTTCGGGTCCGCGTGCGGTCGGCCTGGTCGACGCCTTCCAGAGGGCGGGGGCCCGGACCCTGGAAATGCCGTTGACGATGCAGGCCGATCCGGCCGATGGGGGAGCCGCACTGCGGGGCGCGGCGGCGCAGGTGGGCACCTACCAGTGGGTGGTCTTCACCTCGGCCAATGCGGTGCACCGCTTCATGGGTGAGCTGCGCGACGCCAGATCCCTCGGCACCGCCTTGGTGGCTGCGGTGGGTCCACAGACGGCCGCCGAGCTGCGCCAGTCGGGTGTGGAGCCTGACCTCGTCCCGTCCGATCACCGGGCCCAGGGCCTCATTGATGAGTTTCCCGATAGCTCGGCCGATGCACCGTCGTCCCGCATTCTCTTCCCCTGTGCTGATATGGCGCCGTCCACCATCGTTGACGGTTTGAGCCGGAAAGGCTGGCAGGTCCGTCGGGTCGAGGCTTACCGCACAGTCAACCTGCCCGCGCCAGAGCCGGCGCTCATGGCTCAGGTCGCCCAGGCGGACGCGGTGACCTTCACCGCCGCGTCCTCGGTTGCCGCGTACTTTGCCCTCCGGCTACCGGGCGGTGACCCGTTGCCCGTCCCGCCCCTTGTCATGTGCATCGGGCCGACCACGGCCGAGGCCGCACGAGCGATGGGTATGACCGGCGTCCAAGAAGCCCCGGAGGCATCAAGCGCCGGCATCGTGGCGGCGCTGGTGGCCACCTTCGCCGGTGACCTGGGCGACGGACCGTAGGCTGGATACTCATGGCCGCCGCCATTTCCTCCTCGCCATCCCACGCCGCACCCGGCTTTCCGGTGCGCCGCTTGCGGCGCCTCCGTCGCACACCGGCCCTACGCCGCTTGGTGGCCGAAGCGCGCCTTGGGGTGGACGACCTCATCGCCCCGCTGTTCGTCCGGGAGGGCATCGACTCGCCTGTCCCCATCGCCTCCATGGCCGGCCAATCCCAACATACTGTCGACTCTCTGGTTGTCGAAGCGAAGCGCTTGGTCTCGCTCGGCATTCCGGGCGTCATTCTCTTCGGTGTGCCGACCCGGAAGGACGCCGAGGGCACCGAGGCCTGGGATTCCGATGGCATCGTGCAGTTGGCTCTTCGGTCATTGCGCAATGCCGTGGGTGACGACCTGGTGCTCATGGCCGACCTCTGTCTCGATGAGTACACCGACCACGGGCATTGCGGTGTGCTCGGCCCCAACGGGGAGGTGCTCAATGATCCGACGCTCGAGTTCTACCAGCGCATCGCCCTGGCGCAGGCCGGTGCCGGGGCGGACGTGGTGGCGCCGAGCGGGATGATGGACGGACAGGTTGCCGCCATCCGGGACGCGCTCGATGGTGGTGGCGCCGACCAAGTCGCCATCCTGGCCTACGCCTCCAAATACGCATCCGCCCTCTATGGCCCGTTCCGTGACGCCGTCGATGTGACCATTGCCGGCGGCGGGGACCGTCGGGCGTATCAGCAGGATCCGCACAACGGGCGCGAGGCGCTTCTCGAAATTGCCCAGGACGTGGCCGAAGGGGCCGACATGATCATGGTCAAGCCGGCCATGACATCGCTCGACGTGCTGGCGGCCGCCCGCCAGTCTGTCCGGGTCCCGCTGGCGGCCTTCCACGTCAGCGGCGAATACGCCATGGTCAAGGCTGCTGCAGCAGCCGGATGGATTGACGGGCCCGCGGTGGCCATGGAGCAACTTGTCGCGCTCAAGCGCGCCGGGGCCGATTTCATCCTCACCTATTTCGCGGCAGAGGTGGCCGAGGCCTTGGGTGGCTGAGTCGCCGTTGCCGTCGGCGTCGAACGCCGAATGGTTCGATCGGGCCCAGCAGGTGCTCCCTGGAGGCGTCGACTCGCCCGTTCGTTCGTTCGCCTCGGTGGGCGGGACCCCGTACACGGTGGTCAGCGGTGAAGGTGCATACGTCGTTGACGCGGAAGGCACTCGCTACATCGACCTCGTGCAGTCCTACGGCGCCGTCCTTCTCGGGCATGCCCATCGGGTGGTCACCGAAGCGATCTCCAAGGCGGCCGCGCGGGGGACGACCTTCGGCGCACCGACGCCGGGCGAGGTTCTGCTGGCCGAGGCGATCTGCGCGCGCGTGCCCGGGTGTGAGCAGGTCCGTCTGGTCTCGTCAGGCACGGAGGCCGCGATGAGCGCCGTCCGCTTGGCTCGTGGGGTGACGAGTCGGGACCGGGTGGTCAAGTTCGACGGCTGCTACCACGGCCACTCCGACGGGCTCCTGGCCGGCGGCGGCAGCGGCGTGGCCATGCTGGGGCTACCCGGATCAGTCGGTGTCTCGGCCGGAGCGGTGGCCGCCACCGAGGTGGTGCCCTACAACGTGGTGCCCGAACTCGACGACCGTGTGGCCTGCGTCATCGTGGAGCCGGTGGCGGCCAACATGAATTTGGTGGTCCCCCAACCGGGATTCTTAGAAGGCATCCGTGGTGCCTGCGACGCCGTGGGCGCACTCTTGATCTTCGATGAAGTCATCACCGGCTTCCGGATCGGTTCCGGCGGTGCCACGGCATGGTCCGGGGTGACCCCTGATCTGTGGTGCTTCGGAAAGGTGATCGGGGGAGGATTGCCGGTGGGGGCATTCGCCGGGCGGCGCGACATCATGTCGGCCTTGGCACCCGGAGGCCCGGTCTATCAAGCAGGCACGCTGTCGGGGAATCCGCTCGCCACGGCGGCCGGTCTGGCCGTGCTGACGCACGTGTCCGACGCTGATTACGACGCGCTCAACGTTCGAGCGGCCGACTTCGGCGCGCGCCTTGCTTCAGCCATCACCGAAGGTGGCATGGCCGTGTCGGTGCCGGTGTTCGGACCGCTGGTCGGGCTCTTCCTTGACTCACCGAACGGGAAAGCGGGGCCCGCATTGACGGCGCCAGTCGACTACGTCACGGCCAAGGAGCTGGCCGGCAATGGCGTCTATGCGCGCTTCTTTCACGCCATGCTGCGGCGGGGTGTGGCGCTCGCGCCCGGTCCCTATGAAGTCATGTTTCCCGGTCTGGCCCACGGCGAGGATGTGCTCCGACAGGTCGTCGACGCGGCCGGAGAATCTGCCCATGAGGTCAGTTCGGGATGAACACCCGGTGACAACTCCCCAGGGCTGACTCAATAGAAGGAGTGGCGTGTGCTTAGCTGGGAACGGTCGAGCTCGAGATGCCCGCGGGCGACCTGCCCATCTGGAAAGGGAGAAGCACGCGTGCAGGCGAATTTATGAGCACTGCCACACTCTCCGAAGGTTCCGGTCAGCAGGCTCGTGAGAGCCAATGGGCCGTCGAGACCCACGGGCTCACCAAGCGGTTCGGGGAAAACGTCGCCGTGAACGGCGTCGAGCTCCTCATCCCGCGCGGCTGTGCGTTCGGCTACCTCGGTCCCAACGGCGCCGGAAAGACCACGCTGATCCGGGTTCTGCTTGGATTGACCCACGCCGACGCCGGGACCATGTCCCTGCTCGGGTACGCCGTTCCCCGCCATCGCGATGCGGCGTTGGCCCGGGTCGGGGCCATCGTCGATGAGCCAAGGTTCCATGGCCACCTGACCGGGAGGCAGAACCTCCAACTCCTCGCGGCCGCACGAGAGCGGGCGGCGCGGGATCGTATTGATCCATCCCTCGAGCGAGTGGGCATCCTGCATCGCGCCGATGACCGAGTATCGAAGTACTCCATGGGCATGCGCCAGCGCCTCGGGGTCGCGGCGTGCCTGATCGGAGATCCGCAGCTGCTGATCCTCGACGAGCCGATGAACGGACTCGACCCGGCCGGCATGCAGGACATGCGCGAGATGATCCTGTCGCTCGTGGCCGAGGGGCGCACGGTCGTGCTGTCCTCTCATCTGCTCGACGAAGTCGAGCGAACCTGTGATGCCGTGGCGATCGTGGATCGGGGCAACGTCATCCGCCAAGGGCCGATCTCCGAGCTGTTGGCCGGCGCGTCGCTTGTGCTCGAGGTCGACTGTTCCGATCCCGATCGTGCCAGGGCGCTCGTGGCCGCCACCGCCATCGGCGCCGCGGACGGGGCGGAGGCCACCGTTGAACCGACCGGGCTGGGTGTCACCCTTCCGGCGGGCACCGGGCTCGATGTGGTCGCCGAGGTCAACCGCGTCCTCGTCGACGGCGGGATCTCGGTGTACCGGCTCCAGGTGGTCCAAGCCTCGCTCGAGTCGTGGTTCCTCCAGGTCACGAGCCGACTGGGGGAATCGCCATGACGATGCTGCCTGATATCAGCGCTTCGGCTCCCGGCCCGCCGATGACCGCGGCGAAACCGGACCATCGGGGATCGTGGATCCCCTCGGGGGCAATGATCACCACCCGGTTCATGGAGTTGCGCAAACGTCGCGGCCTCTTGATCGCCCTGATCCTGGTGACCGTCGGGATCCCCACGGTCTTCCT
>PNAT01000038.1:48195-59859 GCA_003169675.1 Acidimicrobiaceae bacterium | reverse complement strand
GTGTACTCGTAGGTCTCGCCCTCAATGGCCGACTTCAGGTTGTCCTCGGTGGGTCCGACGGGCACGCCGGTCACCGGGTCCCCCACTTCCCTGAGGAAGTCGAAGTGCCCGAACGCATGGCCCGTCTCGCCCTCGGCCACCGAGCGGAACAGTGCGGCCACATCGGGGTAGCCCTCGACGTCCGCTTTCTGGGCGAAGTAGAGGTAGCGCCGGTTGGCCTGGCTCTCGCCGGCGAACGCTTCCTTCAAGTTGGCCTCGGTCTGTGACCCCTTCAGTGCTGGCATAGTGGTTCGTACCCTTTCTCTGTTGTGCTTACTCGTGCTGAGATTCTCGACATTGGTCACACCGACCCCGGAAGACCACCTCGGCGCTGGTGACGCTGAAACCCTGAGCGGCCCGCAGAGGCACCCTGAGCCCGGTGATTTCCGCTGTCAGATCACGAACCTTGCCACACGAGTGGCACACCAGGTGATGGTGGGACGTCTCGACGTTGGGATCGAAACGGGCCGCCCCGGTGCCCAGGTCCAAGACGGCGATCTCGCCCAGCTCGGCCAGGTCGTTCAGCGTCTGGTAGACGGTCTTGAGCGAGACATTGGGCATCTCGCTCCGGACCTTCTCGTGCACTCGCTCTGCGGACGGGTGGGTGACGTCATCCTCGAGGGCCCGGAAAATGCACTGCCGCTGGGCCGTGATCTTGCGCCCGTGGGCCCGGAACAAATCGGTCAACGCATCCGGTGACTGCATGGCGACGTCACCCTAGCGGTCATCAGCCATTTTGACAATCATTGTCAAAATGACTCCAAAGGCTGGTTCACCAATGGGCCTGCGGCACAAATGCACACCGCGCCGGCTCCACATCAAGCGCGGTTGCCGCCGACGGCGAATGGCAATCAGGTTCGTTCAGCTCGTAGGGACCCGGTTGGATTGGGGCATCACCTTGCACTCACTTTTCACCATGTCCGAACTGGCAGCGCGCTGAATCGACCCGGCCCATAGGACATTGCCCGGTCAGGTTTCGACGAAGGCCACGGCGGTGATTGGTGGCTCCTCGCTGGCGGTCCCTACCAACTCGTGACCGTCAATGAGGGCGGTCGTGCGAAGGGGTATTTCCTTCATGATGAGGCTCAGCACGAAAGCCAGCATGGTGAATGGGACGCCCACCAGGAACACCGTCACCAGCGAATGGCTGAACGCGTCAACGAACACCACCCGCTGGGCCGCCGGGAGGTGTTCGATCTGCGCCGGATTGACCGTGAGGGACCCTCCACTTAGCACTTTCAATTGAGCCGCAGTGGCATGGGAACTCAGTTGGTTTAGCAATCTGCTGTTGAAGACGGCACCCAGGACTGAGATACCGAACGCTCCCCCAATGGTGCGAAAGAACGTGATTGTCGACGTGGCCACACCGAGTTGGGAGTGCGGTACCGAATTCTGCACGGCCACGACCGTGACCTGCATGACCATGCCGATGCCCAGACCGACGACAACCATGTAGGCGGCGGACACCGAGAATGTGGTGTGGGGCCCCAGGCGGGAAAGGAGGACCAGGCCTCCGGTGAGCACCGCGGTCCCGACGATGGGGAAGATCTTGTAGCGGCCCGTACGCGAGACGAGTCGGCCGCTCACGATAAACGTAGTCAACATGCCCGCCACCATCGGGAGGAGCTCCAGGCCTGACGCCGTTGGCGTGGCACCGTGGACGGTCTGCAGGTACAAGGGCAGATAGACGATGGTGCCGAACATGGCGAAGCCGATGATGAAGCCGACACCCGACGCGGAAGTGAACGTCCGATTGCGGAACAAATACAGCGGTATGACCGGTTCGACGACCTTGGACTCCACCACGCAGAAGGCGATGAGCAGCGCTGCACCAAGCACCGCCATACCGAGGATGGTCGATGATCCCCAGGCGTACTGCACCCCACCCCAGGTGGACATGAGGATGATGACAGTGACGCCGGCTGAGAGCAGAGTGATGCCGGCCCAATCAATCCGGTGGTGCACCCGCAGCATCGGTAGGTGGAGCACGGCGGCAATGACGAACAGGGCAACGATGCCGATCGGCACGTTGACATAGAAGATCCAACGCCACGAGAGGTGCTGGGTGAACAGGCCGCCGATGAGCGGACCGGCCACGTTGGTCAGACCGAAGACGACACCGAAATACCCCATGTATTTCCCCCGTTGGCGGGCCGGAACGATGTCGCCGATGATCGCCATCGCTCCCACCATGAGGCCTCCGGCGCCAACGCCCTGTACCGCCCGGTAGGCAATGAGCTCGACCATGTTCTGCGCGATTCCCGACAGCATGGAACCGACCAGGAAGATCACAATGGCGAGTTGAAAGAGCTTCTTGCGCCCGTAGAGGTCACCGAGCTTGCCCCACAGTGGGGTGGAGATCGTGGTGGCGAGCAGGTACGACGTCACCACCCATGACAGGTGGTTCAATCCATGCAGATCACCCGCGATGGTGGGGAGCGCGGTGGACACAATGGTCTGATCCAGCGCGGCGAGCATCATGCCCAACATGAGCGCGCCCATGATGACGAGGATCCGGCGGTGCTCCTCAGGCGTGGGAGTGTGGTCTGCCGGAGGCGAGGAGGCAGTCTCCGTGCTCACGATTTTCCCAATTCCATTCCGGCTCGACCGCTAGCTGACACCTGGGCGACCCGGACGAATTGGGGCGGCGTGAATCCATGGGGCATAGGAGCAGCTTAAGAGCCGTCTCCAGCCAAAGAACCAACGCCGACCGGTGCCCGATATTGCCCAATCCCCAAGATTTCCCGACGATCGGATGTGGCAGGCTTGGCCGGTGCACCCCTTCCGTCGTGAGGACTCATTGCGCCGCCTGGCCCAGGAGGAATTCGATGTCCTCATCATCGGAGGGGGCGTCACCGGAGCGGGCGTCGCCCTCGATTCGGCCAGCCGGGGCCTCAAGACCGCCCTGGTCGAGCAGGGGGATTTCGCCTCGGGCACCTCCTCCAAGTCCTCCAAAATGATCCATGGTGGTCTGCGGTACCTCCAGCAGCGCGAGTTCCGCCTGGTCTACGAGAACCTGGCCGAGCGGCAACGCCTGCTCAACAACGCGCCGCATCTCGTCTCCCCACTGCCCTTCCTCATACCGCTCTTCGGCCGTGACGGCGTGGTGTCCAAGACATTGGCCCGCTCATATTCCACCGCCCTCTGGCTCTACGACATCACCGGCGGACTGCGCATCGGCTCCCGCCATAAGAGGGTCACCAAGGATGAGGCGCTGGCCCATCTGCCCACCTTGAACACCGATCGTCTGGTGGCCGGGTTCCTGTACTTCGATGCCCGGGCCGACGACGCCCGCCTCACCCTCACGCTGGCCCGCACGGCTGCGCTCGAGCACGGTGCCGTGATGGCCAACTACACCCCAGTGGTGCGGCTCACCACCGATGCCAGGGGCATCGCAAATGGGGCCGTCGTGCGCCCCGTCCCCTCCGACGATGCCACCGAATTCACAATCAGGGCCCGTGCCGTGGTCAACGCCACCGGCGTGTGGGCCGACGACGTGCGCGCCCTGGACGAAGGCACCCACCCCCATTCCATCCGGCCCGCCAAAGGGGTGCACGTGACCGTGCCGGCCGACCGCCTGCCCTGTGACATCGCGGCGGTCATCCCGGTGCCGAAGGATCGCCGTTCCATCTTCGTGGTGCCGTGGCCAGGCACCGACCTGGTGTATCTCGGTACCACCGACACCGACTACAAGGGTCCGCTTCAGGACCCCTCGTGCACTCCCGAGGACGTCGACTACCTCTTGGAAGCGGCCAACAACGTCACCACATCGCACCTCACCCGCGCCGACGTGACCGGTCTATGGGCCGGGCTACGCCCTCTCCTGGCCCCGCACAAGAAGGGTGGCCACGTCTCCGAGCGCACGTCGGACCTATCACGTCGCCATACCGTCCGCACCTCGGCCCAAGGCGTGGTGACCGTCACCGGCGGCAAGCTCACCACGTACCGCAAGATGGCCGAGGACACCGTCGACGCCGTTGTGCGCCAGCTCGGTGAGCCCCCCAAGAGCCGGCGCTGCATGACGAAGTCACTCCGTCTCATCGGTGCCACCACCAAGACCAGGGATCCGGTTGCCCAGGCCCAGCGCCACGCCCACCTGGTCGGTCGCTACGGCACCGAGTCCGCGGCCGTCCTCGCCCTGTCTGATGGCCGCCCCGAACTCCTTGACCCGGTGGTGGCGGGACTGCCCTATACCGGAGCCGAGTTGATCTATGCCGTCCGGGAAGAGATGGCCCAGACCCTCGACGACGTCCTGGCCCGTCGGACAAGGGCCGTGATCCAACGGGCCCAACCCACCATGGCAGCAGCATTGGATGCCGCCAACCTCATCGCGGACGACATGGGATGGAACGACCAGCAATCAGCCGATCAAGCCGCCCAGTTCGTTGAGTCCCGCCAGAAGGAATTGCTCACGGCCGGGCTCGATCTGCCATGACCGTCCCCACCCCGGTCACCCCCATCGACGCCGCCGGTGCGGACATCTCGGACCGGCTCACGGGCACCACGGTCGAACTCCCGGCTGCACTGATTGAGCGGATCGCCGCCAGCGGTACCGAATTGCTTTCCGACGACACCTCCCGGGCCGAAGCGGGCCGGGACTGGTGGCCGCTGGCCATCGGCTGGGCCGCGCTGGGCTCCGTGCCCCAGCGCCCGGCCATCGTGGTCCGGCCCACAACGACTGCGCAGGTGTCCGCTGTGCTCTCGGCGTGCAACGACGCCGTTGTCCCGGTGACGCCCATGGCCGGGAGGAGCGGCGTGTGCGGCGGTTCCATTCCCGTCCATGGCGGAGTCTCCCTGGATCTCACGGGGCTCGACGGAGTCATCAGCGTGGACGAGACCTCTCTCACCGCCGATGTACGGGCCGGGATGTTCGGCCCCGACCTGGAAGCGGCCTTGGGCCAGGTTGGTCCCGGGTACACCTTGGGTCACTGGCCCCAGTCGATGGATCTCTCGACGCTCGGCGGTTGGTTGGCCTGCCGCGGGGCGGGGCAGTACTCGACCCGCTACGGGAAAATTGAGGACATGGTGCTCGGGCTCGAAGTGGTCCTGGCCGATGGGCGCATCGTGCACACCGAAGGCCACGGTCCCCGTGCCGCCACCGGTCCCAACCTGACCCAGCTCTTCGTGGGCAGTGAAGGCACCCTGGGCGTGATCACCGAGGCCCGCCTACGCCTCCATCCCCTCCCTCCGGCCCAGGAACGCCGCGCCTTCGGCTTCAACACGTTCGCCGCCGGTCTCGAGGCGTGCCGCAAGATCCTCCGGCGCGGCGCCACGCCGGCCGTCCTGCGCCTCTACGACCAGACCGAATCGGAACGCAACTTCGACCAGCCCGACACCAATGTCCTCATCGTCTTGGACGAGACCGATCCCGCGCTTCTGGCCGCCACGCTGGCTGTCATCGACGACGAATGCACCGCAGACTCCGGCGCCCACCCGCTCGACTTGTCCTTGGTGGAACGCTGGCTGGGCCACCGCAACGACGTGTCGGCGCTGGCTCCCCTGTGGCGGGCGGGCATCGTGGTGGACACTGCCGAGGTGTCGGGCCCCTGGGCCGCGCTGCCAGGACTCTTTGACGAGGTGGTGGCGTCCCTCAAGGCCATTGACGGCACCCTGGCCGCGTCCGCCCACCAGTCCCACGCGTACACCGACGGGGCCTGCCTCTACTTCACCTTCGCCGGCCGTGGCCCCGAGGGGGATGAGGAGTGGCGCGAGCACTACTACCGCCTGGCCTGGGACACGGTGACCGACGCCACCTTGGCTCACGGCGCGGCCATCAGTCATCATCACGGCATCGGGCTCAACCGTTCACGGTTCCTGCCCCGCGCCCTCGGATCGGGCTTCGACGTCCTCGTGGGACTCAAGGAGACATTCGACCCTGTCGGCATACTCAACCCGGGCAAATTCGGATTGCCCTCGCCCTTCGGGCCGTCCCCCTGGTCATGAGCGCTACGTCCGGCAGCGTGCTCGTGGTCGATGTCGGCACCTCGGGCGTCCGGGCGGCCATCGTCCGGCCTGACGCCACGGTCGAGCACGCGCACCACTCACCGGTACTTCCCCAGTCACCGGCTCCCGGACTGGTTGAGTTCGACGCCTCCCTCATGAGCGAAGCCGTCCTCACGGTGGCACAAGCAGCACTACACGATGGCGGACCGGTGGGAGCCGTCGGCATCGCCAACCAGCGGGCCTCCAGCATCGTGTGGGAGAGGGCCACCGGGAAGCCCGTGGCTCCGGGTATCGGTTGGCAGGACCTGCGGACCGTGGGCACGTGCCTCGTCCTGCAAGCTGAAGGGATTCGGCTCGCCCCCAACGCGTCGGCCACCAAGGTGATGGCCATCCTCGATACGGTGGATCCCGATCGTTCACGGGCCGGCGCCGGCGAGCTCTGCTTCGGCACCGTGGACACGTGGGTAGCCTGGATCCTCTCGGGTGGCGCGTCCTCGGGGAGTGATGCCCTCCATGTGACCGACGCCACCAACGCCGCCGTCACCGCGTTGGTCGACGCCGCCACCATCACCTGGGACACCACCCTGCTCGAGCGGCTCAACATCCCGCTGGCCATGCTGCCGCGCATTGTCGACTCGTCCGGTGCGATCGGTGCAGCCTCGGCGCTTCCCGGCGCCCCGGTCATCTGCGGCATCGCCGGTGACCAACAGGCATCACTGGTCGGCCAGGGCTGTACCCGGCCCGGATTGGCCAAGGCCACCTTCGGCACGGGGGGCATGCTCGACCAGTGCACGGGCCCCGGCCGCCCTCCGACCAACGCCGGGCAGGGGAAGGCGGGCACCTTTCCCATCGTGGCCTACCGGATCGGCGGCCAGGCCACCTGGGGCACGGAGGCCGTGATGCTCTCGGCCGGCACCTGCGTCGAATGGCTACGGGACGACCTCGGGGTCCTTTCCACATCCGACGAGTCGGGAGCCGTGGCCGCCCAGTGCGAGACCACGGGCGATGTGTGGTTCGTCCCGGCCCTGCTCGGTATGGGCACTCCGGTCTGGGACTTTGGGGCCCGTGGCACCCTGGTCGGTCTGACTCGTGGGACAGGTCGACCCGAGTTGGTGCGTGCCGTTCTCGAAGGGGTGGCCCACCGTGGGGCTGATCTGGTCGAAGCTTCGGAGACGGATAGCGGATTCTCCATCGCCTCACTGCGCATTGACGGTGGCATGTCGGACAACGACGTCTTCGTCGCCGCGCTGGCCGACGCCATCGGTCGCCCTGTTGAGATCTCACCGATCCTCGAAGCCACGACGTTGGGCGCCGGTCTGCTGGCCGGGTTGGCCATAGGCACCTACGGCTCCGAGGATGAGATCGCCGATACCTTTTCGCCCCGGCGCACGGTGGAACCCCGGAATGACGACGCCACGCGGGCACACGCCCGGGACCGCTGGCTGGCCGCCCGGGCCAAGGCCGAAGCCACCATCCCCGAGCTCTCCGGCATCTCCTTCTGAGCACGATGACCGACCTGCGGGTCAATGTGCGCGCCTACCCGAAGGCCCAGCGAAACGTGGTTGGTGGAAGGTACGGGACGAGTGAGCCGCCCGTCCTGATTGTCCGCGTCAATGCTCCCGCAACCGATGGTCGGGCCAATCAAGCGGTCATCGACGCCCTGGCCGACGCCTTCGGAGTGTCACGGCGCTCGGTCACGCTGCGGACGGGTGCCTCCAATAGGAACAAACTCGTCGAGATCGAAGGTGGGGATCCGGCCGCGCTCGAGGCGCTCCTCAACCGCTAGCGGCCAAGGCGTCGTCCCAACTACTCCCCGCTTCGAGCAATGGGCGCATACCCATGAGCTGGCGGGGCTTGCCGATGGTCATGGCGGCCCGCAGTCGGCCCGCCCGTCCGAAGAGAGCCATGAACTTACCCTCCTCCAATGAGCCCTCGACGATCTTCACTTCGTCATTGCCACCGGGATTCCCCAGTACCTGGAAGCGGATGCCGTACTGGTCGGACCAGAAATAGGGAATGGGTGTGAATGACGGGGCGTCCGCCCGACCGGCCAAGACGCTCCGCGCCGCGGCCACCCCGGCTTCGGCTGCCAATTCCCAATGTTCGATGCGAATCTGCTCTTCGGACGAATCATGGCGCCACATCCAGCGCGCCATATCCCCCGCGGCGACGATCCCCTCGGCGGCGAACAGGCGATCGTCGCAGACGACACCGTTATCCACTGTCAACCCCGAGGTCGTCAGCCATTCAGTTGCAGGCACGACGCCGATACCCACCACCACCACGTCAGCTTGAAGGACGTCGCCATTCGCCAGTTCGACCTCCAGTCCCGCCGGCGAAGCATTGGCCCGGCGAATGCCCGCCACGCCGACCCCACAGCGGAGCTCGACGCCATTGGCCTCGTGCAACGATCCGCAGTGCGCGCCGATCATCGGACCGAGCACATTGACCAGCGGGATCTCCATGGCCTCGAGCACGGTGACTCGGCACCCCAACCCAGCGCAGGTCGACGCCACCTCGGCGCCGATGAACCCCGCTCCCACCACCACCACGCGGGCCGCATCGACGGCGGTCAGTGAGGCCCGGAGGGCCAGGGAATCATCGAGGGTGCGCAGGGTGAACAATCCGTCCGCCTGGCCCAGCGATTCGGTTCCGGGGAGGCGCCTCGGACTGGCGCCGGTGGCCAGCACGATGGCGTCGCCCCGCAACAGGGAGCCGTCGTCGATCTCGACCTGGCGCCCTTCGACATCGAGCCGGACGGCCCGGTGACCAAGTACCTCGTGCACCCTGAGCGCGCTTGATCTCTTCTTGTCGGCCAGGACCGCCTTCTCGGGAGGCCAGGTGCCGGCCAGAACCTGCTTGGACAAAGGGGGTCGATCGTAGGGAAGGTGCAATTCCTCCCCCACCAAGGTGATAGCGCCCGCAAATCCTTCGGCGCGAAATGTCTCGACGGCGCGCCATCCGGCCAGCGACGCGCCGACAACGATGACCGAGTCGATTGAAACCGATCCAGTTCCCG
This sequence comes from Acidimicrobiaceae bacterium, assembly GCA_003169675.1. Taxonomy (GTDB): domain Bacteria; phylum Actinomycetota; class Acidimicrobiia; order Acidimicrobiales; family RAAP-2; genus Bog-473. Next base: position 50,858 of record PNAT01000038.1, on the reverse strand, counting down.
TCATCAGGCGCCGAACATGGCCAGCCACTCCTCAACGGAGCGGGGTCGGAAGACGTAGTTCCAGCGGCGGGTGTCACCCATGCTCTGCGACGGATCCTGCGAGTAGAGGTGTCCGGGGAAGAGGACTGTGTCGTCGGGGACACGAGCGAGACGGGTGTGCAACGACTCGTACATGGCGACAGGATCAGCCCCGGGCAGGTCGGTCCGGCCGCAGCCTTCGAGGAACAAGGTGTCCCCGGCTACCAACCGCCCATCGACCAGGAAGCATTGGCTACCCGGCGTGTGGCCGGGCGTGTGGATCAGCTCCACCTCCAACGCCCCGACCTTGACCACATCACCACTGTCGTGCCCCACCAGGTCTGCCTCACCGACGCCGGTGGTGCGCTCGACCCAGGGCAGCTCTTCCTTTTGCAGATGGATTGGCACCTGTACCCTATCGAGGAGAGCGCTGATGCCCTCGAGAGACCACCCGGCCATCTGACCTCCGACATGATCGGGGTGATAATGCGTGGCCAGTACGCCGGTGAGCGCCATCCCGTCCGCTTCGAGGGTGTCCAGCAGTTCCTGGACCGCATAGGCCGGATCGACGATCACCGCCTCACCCGTCGACCGATCGCCGATTAGGTAGACGAAGTTCACCATCTGCTTGGCCATCTGATCGTCCCGGGCGAAGTCCCGACCTGATAACAGTTGTCGGAAGTACAACCGATCGTCGGCTGCGCCATTACTCATCATGATCATCGCCCTCTTCTGCCACGTCGCCGGCCAATGCGTCCAGGCGGGGCACTAACTCTTCCACTTGTGCTCTGGTGTGACGCAACCGCTTGTCCAGCTCATCAATCAACGCAGTAGCGCGCTCCAGGCGCGACACCAGTACGTCTACATCGACTTCGCGTTGCTCAAAGAATTCGACGATGGTGTCAAGCTCATGGCTGGCGTCCGTGTAGCTCATGTCCTCTACTGGAGCCGGATCTTTGGGTGCCGCCATTATCAACTCTCCTCACTCTTCTCTGTTGCCTCGACCCGAGAACGTACCTTGCCATCGGCGAATCTGGTCGTGATTTCATGACCCACGAGGACATCTCCCGCATTTCGAACAAGTTGACCCTCCGCATTGAAAGTCAGGCTGTAGCCCCGTTCAAGCTGCCGATCGACGTCATAGGCGGTGAGCAGTCGTTGCCACGATCGCACCCGCTCGGTCTGGCGAGACAAATGACCAAGACTCAACGGTCCCAGGCGGGCCGCCTGTGTGCGCACACTTCCCTGGCGCGCCTCAAGTCCTCCGGGGGCCTGGCGAACCAACGCACCGGCCCGTACCGAGAGTCGTTCGCGATGCACCCGCAGCTGACTCCGTGCTGCCCTGGTGAGCCGTCCACGCGCCTGGGCGTCACGTGTCTCAGCGTCAGCCAAGAGCACCGGCACCCGTCGAGCCAACACGGCGGCTGGATCGCCCACGTGCGAGCCCCACCACTCGCTCACCTGCAGCACCACATGCTGCCCGCACTCGGTCGGCGTGATGCACGTCCGATTGGCCACCATGTCGGCCACCGACTCGTCACCGGTGTGTCCGATGCCCGTCCAGACGGGTTTGGTGGCCGTGGCAATGGCCCGGGCGACCACCTCGGTATCGAACGCCGCCAGATCGGCCTTCGATCCCCCGCCCCGCACCACGACGATCAGATCGCAGTCAGTTCGGCTCAGGGCCTTGACCGCGGCCGCTATGGCGACCGGTGCCTCGCCGCCCTGCACGGCAACCGGGACCACCTGCACCCGGAATGCGAAGCCGGATCCCTCCAACTGGCCCAGAAAATCTCGGTACCCCTCAGTCCCGGGACTGGCCACCAAGCCCACCCGCAGGGTCATTTCGGGCACCGAGATCGTCGCATTGCGCCGCAACAACCCTTCGGACTCCAACTTTCGAATCAGTTCGGCCCGCTGCGCCGCCAAACGCCCCAGAAGCGCGGTGACGTCGAGCTCGGAGAGGACAAACCCGATCTCCCCTTTCGGGCGATAGAGGTCAAGGGTGCCCCGCATGATGACGACCATGCCTTCCGACAGGGCAATGCCCTCCTTCCCCAAGGCGGCACGTAGGGGACCCCAGATCCCCTTCCAGCACTTGACCTTGAGAGCGGGCGCCCCGCGCCCTCGAGAGACCGTTCCGCCCCCCCCATCCTCGGGGTCGACCAGGTCCAGGTAGCAGTGGCCCGATCGCCCCGTCTGATCCGAAAGGCTCTGAATCTCTCCTCGCACCCACAGTTGACGGGAGCGTGGAAAAACCGAGGTCAGGGCTTTTTCCACCTCGTCATAGAGGGCGCCTATGGAGAGAACTCCGGTCCGGCCTCCGTCCTCGGTCGGATCAATCGATCCTCTGGAGGGAGGGGCCTCGGGGTCGAAGAGCTGATGGGCACCGCTGGGCATCCTCGACACCCTACCGATGCGATGTGCCGCACCATTCCCCCGGCTGGGGTGTCAGACTGGGGGTGACGGTGAGTCGGCCAGGTGACCGCAGCCCGGACCGCAGTGCGGGATCGTGTTGAGGAAGGTCGGGACTCCGCAGAGCAGGGTGCTGGCTAACAGCCAGTCGGGGCGACCCGCAGGAAAGTGCCACAGAAAATGAACCGCCGATGGTGGGCCTTCGGGTCCGCACAGGTAAGGGTGAAACG
>PNAT01000038.1:0-48148 GCA_003169675.1 Acidimicrobiaceae bacterium | reverse complement strand
GCCCGCAAGGGCTGGACAGAATCCCGCCTACAGGCCGACTCACCGTCAGCGTTCCTTGTGGACAGGGATAATGGTGGTGGTGGCAATGGATCGTCCCTCATGCGTTCCTCTATTCCATCAATGGAACGCCGTCTTCTCTTGCCTTTGATCGACGAATGTTCGTCGTTGTGATTCACGGGCACTGGCTATCGGCCTGCGAACACAGCGCCAGCCGGAAGGATCTGCGGAGCATGAAGTGGAGAAGGAAGCAGGACCCGAACCGTTGCGTCCCGAAGACGGCTCCGGGCCAGACGTGAGGGCCACGTATGCGTTGCTCATCATGGGCGTCCTGACGGGATCATTTTCCGGATGTGCGACATCAGCTTCGTCCGGCAAGACGGGAACGAACGCCATTCCCATCACCACATCAACGTCCGTTCCCACAACAACATCAACGTCAGCAGGAGAGGAGGACAACGTCGCCGGTCCGGGAGCGCCGACCGTCGGCGGGACGGTCACCCGACCTGGATCAGGAAGTGCCCCCGGATCGTCGGCTTGTCGAATCGGCGATCCGCTTGCGAACGTGTATCACCCCAATCGCCTGATGGTCCTCCAATCGTGCCTGACTGTCTCAGGAACGGTTGAGTCAATGCGTCACGAGGACGACGGTGATGTCCATTTCGACCTCGCCCTGGATGGCGCGTTTGTCCACCTGCTGACACGTGCCAACACGACGTACCAGCACGGGTGGCTCGTGGTCGAAATTGTTCCCGCCGACGAGCCCGGCTGCGTACCCGGGCAATCTCCCAAACCGGCAACGGGGACCTACGACTACGGGATCTGTAGCGGCGCTGACGAAACAGCTCCGGCGGTGGGCACTCATATCTATGCCACCGGGCCTTACGTCCTCGACAACGCCCACGGTGGCTGGGCCGAGGTCCACCCTGCCTGGGCCATCTCTTCGAATTCGACCACTTCCTCCACGCCGGGACCGACGACCACCTCGGCTCAGACTCCGACCGTGGCGCCTGCGCCAAGTGGTGTTCGGATTGTCTCGGTCACTTCGCCAGTATCGGCAGGCTCTCACGCCATGCTGATGGCGGAGGCCTCACCCGGCGTAGCCTGCACGCTCTCGGTCACATTGCCGAGCGGCGCGCAGAGCCAGTCGCAAGGCCTCGGTCCTGCCACGGCCGATGGTTCGGGAACCGTCAGGTGGGGTTGGCAGACTGGTTCGAGGACGACCCCGGGGACGGCTACTGCCACGGTCACTTGCGGCTCAGGCTCGTCAGAAGTGACGTTCCAGATCAACTGAATCGTCGGCATCATCTCTGGGTCGGTGCACCAACCACTGTCCTCCTGTGGGTACGTCCCAGTGCGAAGAACTAAGCGAAATGATGAGTGCCAACGAGTAGCGCCAGCGCAGGCCAACAGATGTCTTCCCTCGTACAGGCTCGTGCCAAAAAGACTCCCGCCTGCAGGCCGGCTTACCTTCACCACGCATCGCCGAAAATCGCAAGGGGGACACCGGGTCGGAGCTCGGGATGGATGATGGGCGTTCCTTCAACCTCTCGCTGAGCGGGAACGTGGGGCAACGGCAACAGCCAGAGTGCGCCCCGCCGTCACGTGCCCGGTGGTGCACCCTCGGCTTCCCGGGTGTCGTGGGCCGCAGCCACGTGCACACAGTTGCGGCCTGCCGCCTTGGCCACATAGAGGGCCGCGTCTGATTGACTGAGCACTTCGAGCGCGGTCAACGGTGAACTTCGTGTCCAACTCGCCACGCCGCCACTGAGGGTCACCACGGGAGGCGGGGTCGGGCGGGACTCATGGGGAATGGCCATGTCGTGCACCGCCTGGCAGACCCGCTTCGCCGCGACGAGGCCCGAGTCGGCGTTGCAATCAGTCATGATCAGGAGGAACTCCTCGCCGCCGTAGCGGTAGACATTCTCGCTCGCCCTGACCACTCGCCCCATGCACTCGGCGATCTGGTGCAGGGCCTCGTCCCCCGCCAAATGCCCGTAGTGATCGTTGAAGATCTTGAAGTGGTCGATATCGAACATCGCGATGGCGTAGTGACTCCCGAACCGGAGCGCCCGGGCATGAGTGCTCGCCAATTCAGCTTCCATGCTGCGCCGGTTCCCGAGTCCGGTCAGCGAGTCGGTGAGCGACTGCCCGAGCAGCTCGAGGTTGGCCCGTTCGAGTTGGGCCCGGAACTCAATCACCTGATGGTGGAGGTCGGTGACCCGCTCGGCCGCCACCAGGCGGGTCTGCACGGCAAAGGGATCCACCGGCTTGATCAGGTAGTCGTCGGCACCCGCACCCATGCCCTCGAGGACCTGCTCGGGAAACCTCAACCCCGTGATCAGGACGATGTAGACGTAGCGCTGGCCCAGCTCGGACCGCACTCGCCGGCACAGGTCGGGGCCGTTGAGGCCCGGCATCATCCAGTCGGTGAGAAGGACGTCGATCCCCTGCGACGTCAGGACGTCCCACGCTCGGTCCCCGTCCTCGGCCACCAGGCACTCATGGCCCAGCTTGGAGACCATGGCCTTGAGCAGGAGACGGCTGGTGGCGTCGTCGTCGGCGACCAGGATCCGCACGTCAGGTCCCGATCACCTGGAGATGCCGCCTGTCGCCCATTCGCGCTGGTGACGGCATCATGGCGTCACACCGAGGCCACGTGGATGCAATTGCGGCCCGCCGACTTGGCTTCGAACAGCGCCTGGTCGGCCTCATAAATCACGTCGGGACCCGACAGCTCGGAGCCGGGACTCCAGCAGCACACGCCCCCGCTGAGGGTCAACAGCGGCGGGCCGCCCGAACGAGCCTCATGGACGATGGCGGTATCGGTCACCACCTGGCGGATTCGCTCGGCGGCGTTCGTGGCATCTTTGAGGGTGCTGTCGGGCAGGAGAACCAGGAATTCCTCGCCCCCGTAGCGATAGGTGCTCTCGTCCATGCGAGCCGACTCGTCGAGGCACCGGGCGATCTGGCGCAGGGCGTCGTCGCCTGCCACATGTCCGTAGCGGTCGTTGTAGAGCTTGAAGTGGTCGATGTCGAAGAGCATTAAACCGTAGGAACGGCCGACTCGGAGCGCCCTGGCGTGGGTGCGCGTCAAATCCTCTTCCATGCGGCGGCGGTTGCCGAGTCCGGTCAGCGTGTCGGTGAGCGAAAGGCTCAGCAGTTCACGGTTGGCCTGTTTGAGCTGGGCCTGGGTGTCGACCAACCGGCGGTGCAGGGCAGTCACGCGCTCGGCTGCCACCATGTGGGTCCGCACGGCAAACGGGTCGAAGGGCTTGACCAGGAAGTCGTCGGCCCCGGCGTTCATTCCTTCGAGGACCTGCCCCTGGTTCCCCAGCACGGTGATCAACACGATATAGACGTAGCGGTGGCTCAGCTGGTCGCGGACCCGCCGGCACAGCTCGGGCCCGTCGACGCCTGGCATCATCCAGTCGGTCAGCAGGACGTCGATCCCCTCCGTCATGAGAAGGTCCCACGCCGCCGACCCGTCCTCGGCTACCAGGCACTCATGGCCGAGCTTGGACACCAGGGCGTTGAGCTCGAGGCGACTGGTGGCGTCGTCGTCCGCGATCAGGACGCGCATCTCAGGTCGAGGGCACGAGCTGGCTGAGCGCATCGCGCACCCGGGCAAACTCAGCGTCGAATTGCTCCACCAACCCGGCCGTGCCGTTGAGTTGTTCGTCCCGGCCCCGCGTCTCGATTTCGGCACACACTGCAGCCAGCGTGCTGGCACCGATGTTGGCGCTGGCCCCCCGAATCGTGTGGGCGGTGCGCTGGAGTGAGTTGGAGTCACCCTCTTGCAGTCCCCGGGCGAGCTCGGCGCGGCCATCCGAGGTCTGTGAGAGGAATTGCTCAATGATTTCTGCGAGCACTGTTCCTTCGCCATCGTCGAGGCTGCGCAGGAGATCGATCTGGGTTTGGTCCAGGGGTTCGGTCAACCCGTCGTCGGAAGCTTCGGCTGCGCGGTCCGCCTCGTCTTCAGCGGGCACCAACCGGGGGATCCATCGCTCCAGCATGGCCGTAAGGGCCTCGAGGCGCACCGGCTTGGTGATGTAGTCATCCATTCCGGCGGCCAGGCACTTCTCCCGGTCGCCCTCCATGGCCGCCGCCGTCATGGCGATGATCGGGGTGTGCCGGTCCGTGCCTTCGATCCGCCGGATCTCGGCCGTGGCCTCGTAGCCGTCCATGATGGGCATCTGGCAGTCCATCAAGACCGCATCGAAGGCACCTGTCTGAATCGCCCTGACCGCCTCGCCACCGTGATTGGCGATGTCGAAACTGAAGCCCATCTTGGCCAGCAGCTTGGTACTGACCAGCTGGTTCATCTTGTTGTCCTCAACGAGCAGGATCATGCCCTTCCTCTCAAGTTCCCGGTGATAGCTGGTCACCGGTTCGGACCGTGGCACCTGGGATGCCCCATCTTGGAGGCCCGTGATCAGTGAGTTGTACAGCTCGGACTGGCGGACCGGCTTCGTCAGGCTGCCGGCAAATCCCCGGAGATGGGACTCGGCCGCATCGAGCCGCTCACCCGAGGAGCTCAGCAGGAACAGGATCATGGTCGCTGTGGCCGGGTCTGCCTTCAATGCGCGCGCCAGCGCGATCCCGTCCATGTCCGGCATGTTGAGGTCGATCACGCCGATGTCGAAGGCCTTCCCTGCCTCAACGGCGGCCCCGGCCAACTCGAGTGCCTCCTGTCCGCCGACGCACTCGACGGCTTCGACGCCCCAGGAGGCCAACTGCTTGAGCAGGATCATGCGGTTGGTGGAGTTGTCATCGACGACCAGTGCTCGCCGGCCGTCGAGAATCTGGGCATCGGCGCCTGCCACAGGGGACTCCAAGCTCTCGGCCCGGCGCAACGACAGCTCGTACCAGAAGGTCGAACCTTGTCCCGGGGAGCTGATGAGACCCAGCCGGCCACCCATGAGCTCAACCAGCTGCCGGCAGATGGCCAGCCCGAGACCGGTACCACCGTATTTGCGAGTGGTGGAGGAGTCGGCCTGGGCGAACGCGCTGAACAAGCGCTCCTGGTCGCTGGGGGCGATGCCGATTCCTTGGTCGATCACCTCGAAACGCAGGGCCACTCGCTCGACGTTCTGGTCAAGCACGGCGACCCGGATGATGACTTCGCCCTCGGTGGTGAACTTGACTGCATTGGATCCGAGGTTCAGCAGTATCTGTTGGATCCGGACCGCGTCACCGAGCAAGTGCGTCGGGACCTCTGGGTGCACATCTACCAACAACTCGAGCCCCTTGGCGTGCGCCGTCCCGGCCAGGATCCGTCCGACGTCGTCGGCCACGCTGGGCAGATTGAGCGCGACCTCCTCGATTTCGAGCTTTCCGGCCTCCATCTTGGAAAAATCGAGAATGTCATTGATGATGACCAGGAGATTCTCGGCCGACATCCAGACACCCGAAGCCAGCTCCTCCTGATCGTGATCGAGGTCGGTCTCGAGCAGCAACTCGGTCAGGCCGATGACGCCATTCATCGGGGTGCGGATCTCGTGGCTCATGACGGAGAGGAAATCCGATTTCGCCTTGGACGCCATCAGGGCCACATCGCGGGCGGCGACCAGATCCTCGGCCGCTCGACGGGCCTCGGTGACGTCGCCCCCGTTCAGGACGAAACCGCGCACAGACTCGTCACCCAGGAGGTTGGTGGCAGTCCAGGAGATCGTGCGCCACTCTCCGTTACGATGCCGCATGCGGGTCTCGAAGGCGGCCGTGGGGCTGGCCCCCAGGGTGGTCTGGCGCAGGTGCTCGAGCATGACGTCACTGTCGTCGGGATGGACGACATCGGTCACCGGGCGACCCTGGAGTTCTCGGGGCGCATAGCCCAGCACCCGTTCCGACGACGGTGTGATGTAGGCCATCCCGAAGTCAGCTTCGGCAACCACGATGATGTCCCACGCGTTGTCGATCAGTGAGTGAAAGCGGGCCGAGTTCAACGCCTGCGCCTCGCGGACCGTCAGGGTGAGCCGTGCTCCGGCGACGAGGAGGGTGGCAGTGGCCAGGCCGATTGCGGGTCTCCCCATGTGACCGGTGCTGGCTGAGAAGAGGATGACTATGGCGGCCAGGGCGCCGGCGGCCGGGATCACGAATCCGGCCGACCGCTCGGTGCTCGCCTCTTCCGTGCTGACGGCCTTTTCGGTGCTGACCTCGTCCGTGACGGCAGGTTGGACCCAGGAGGCGCCGGCCAGTAACAGCAGGGAGATCGGCCAAGCCACCGCGTTTGATACGTAGCCGCTCCTGGCGTTCGGATTGAGGAGGTTGAACATGTCCCCGGTGATGTTGTACATCATGGCGATACTGGCGAGGATGAAGAAGCGCCGGTACACGGTGGGCAGGACGGCGATGGCCCCGATGGCCAGGGCCAAGAGAAGGACGTCCCCTATGGGGTAGATCAGCCTGGTGGCGGTCGCCAGTTTTCCGTTGCTGTGCGCCGAGAGGACGGCATTGAAAACGTACGCAACCACCAGAGATGCTGCGCCGAGGGCCGCCACCAGGCCGTCGAGGGACGTCGCCACCAACGAACCGCTGTTTCCTCGCCGGATGAGGAGCATGAAGCTGAAAAAGCACATCGGGAAGAACAAGGTGTAGAAGACGTCGGACACTGACGGGACAGCTGCCGACGCGCCCCCAAACGACTGGACGGTGGTGGCGACGTCGCCCGTGGCCCGGAACACGCAGGCCACACCCAATACAAGAGGGAGATACCTAGTGGCGGCCTGCGTCGAGCGCCACGAATGGTCAAGGTAGCGACCGATGCACAAGGCGCCCATCCCGTACTCGAAAAGATCGACTCCCCACCCGTCGACAGGCACGTAGTAGGAGCCTTTGCTCCTGACGATGAGAGAGACCAGGAAGGCGACGACGATGACCCCACAGACGAAGAACAGCAATCGCACACGATTGCTGTTGGAGTCGCCGAAGAAGGGTGATGACGACACGGTCATGGAGTGAACTCGTTTCCTCTTGACGTGGTCACGTTTCCGGTGCTCGTGACGAAGGAAATCTTGTCACAACCCAGGAGAAAAGTAGTGATACCTGGGCAATGCAACCTCATTGATCCGAAACAGCAACCGTCACGGCGTCTGATCGAAGGTCCCCCACGCGATACCGCCCGCCCACGGCGCCATGGTCACCACGAAGCGTGATCCTCCGCCAGCATAGAGCGGCGACTCGGCCCGGACCACGACCCCCATGGCGGCCGCCAGTTCGGCCACAATGGCCAGCCCCAACCCGGAACCGAGCTCCCGGTTTGGGCCACGGTCGGCTCGGTAAAACCTCTCGAAGACCCGGGACAGATCTCCGGGCGCAATGCCGGGACCGTCGTCGTCAACGGTGATGGTGCATCCTCCCGGACCATCCCTCCCACCGGTCCCCCTATCGCCGTGCAACGTCACGGTCACCGCGGTGCGTGCGAAGGCGATGGCATTCTCAATGAGATTGGCCATGAGTTGGGCCAGCCGATCCGGGTCCGCACTCACCGGCTGGACTCCCCCATCTGGCACTTGCACCACCACGGCGAGCCCACTCCGATCGGCGATGGGTCGGAAACCCTCGGCCGTCGCAACCACGACTTCGGCCGCGTCGGTTGGGCACAAATTGATGGAGAGTTGCTTGGCCTCCAGCTTGGTCAGGTCCAGCAGGTCTCCGACCAGGCGCTCCAGCCGGCGCGACTCGGCAATGATGACCTCTGCTGCTTGGGCGTTGTCGTCAATGGCGCCGTCGGTGATGGCCTCGGCGAACCCCCGGATGGACGTCAACGGGGTGCGGAGGTCATGGGACACCGACAGCAGGAGATGGCGCTCACGGGTCTTCCCCTCCTCAAGGCTCTGTGCCATCTCGTTGATGGACCGGGCCAGGGAGGAGAATTCCGAGTAGTCCCCTTCCCGTACCGGCACCCGGCTCTCCAGCTCCCCCGAGGCGATCCGGCCGGTGACTTCCATGGCCTCGACCAGCGGTCGGGCCATCCGTCGGCTCATCTGCCCGGCCACCAGGGCGGCAATGAGGAGGGCCACGCCACCGGCCACCAGGAAGTAGCCCCAACTCGGACCGAGGTCGCCCACCTGCCGGGTGAGCAGGATGGCGACCTGCCCGCGCAATTTAAGGTGCGTCCGCTCGGCCAAGGTCAGGTGCACCGGGGCGGCGGCAAAGACCAGGTTCCCATGCCGTCCGGACACCGTCTGGCCGGCCAAAAGGCTGGCGGGATCCAACTCCGACGCCATGATCCCCGCCGGCAACGCCGTCGCGATCTGTCCCAGAGCATTGATCCTCACGAACCCGACATCTTCGAGGCGGAGCACGCGTCGGATGACCCGCAGCACCACCAACGATTGGGTCCCGCTCTTGGCCGAGGTGAGTGATTGGGCCTCGGTGACCAGCTGCTGGGTGGCCTGGTTGCGCGCCGCATTTCGAGTCAACACGAGACTCCCCGCGCCGGCGATGACCAGGACTCCGGCCACCAGGCCCACGAAGGCCACCATCAGTCGACGCCGCACCGACTCAGCCGAACCGGTAGCCGACACCCCACACCGTGGCGAGGGGAAGCGTGGAGCCCAGTTTCTTGCGGAGCTGGGCCACGTGGACGTCAACGGTGCGTTCATCGCCGTACCAGTCCGCACCCCACACTCCATTGAGCAGCTGTTGGCGCGACAGGGCCAAGCCCTGATTGTTGGACAGGAAGGCGAGCAACTCGAATTCGCGGGTGGTCAACCTGACCTCTTCTCCGCCCTGACGCGCTTCACGACGGCGCAGGTCGACTTCGAGATCGCCAATTGCCACCACGTCCTGGGGGGCCGGCACGTCCCTGGTGCGGCGCAGGATGGCGCGCACGCGGGCCACCAACTCCCGCGGTGAAAACGGCTTGACCAGATAGTCGTCCGCACCGAGCTCCAGCCCGAGAATGCGGTCCACCTCGTCGTCCCGGGCGGTGAGGAAGAGCACGGGCAGGCTTCCCTGGGCCCGGATCTCCCGGCACACCTCGAACCCATCCCGCCTTCCCGGGAGCCCGACATCGAGGATGACAATCCACGGATCTTCCTGCTTGACCAGCGCGAGTCCTTGCTCACCGTCGCGAGCCAGGAGGACACGAAAGCCCTCGCGCCGGAGATAGAGGTCGACGAGGTCGGCGATGTGGTGATCATCCTCAATGACGATCACGGTGCCGTTTTCGTTGCTCACGTATCCAGCCTGGCACCTCTCAGGCCGGAAAAGGGGCAACCGGGCTATCCCCTGACAGAACCCTCATGTTTCACCAACACCGACATCACCGTGCGGGTTCACCAAGGAGAACCGACACGTGAGACCGCCGCCCGCAGTCACGGTGGAAGCCGCCAGCGTGGACGTGTTCACCTCGGCCAACGGCGACACAAAGGGGCAGGCATGGGCAACCGCCAATTCTGCTCGCGTCACCACCACCACAGCTCCGAGGCTGAGCTGAGCCCGTCAGCCGCTCAGGACACCAGCCCGGCGGTGTTCATGTTCAGCCCGTTGGCCGCCTTGGAGCGGTGCACTACCTGGAATTCGGTGAACTCGGCCAGGCCCCAGGGTCCGTTCTCGACCCCGATGCCGCTCCACTTGAAGCCGCCGAATGGTTGCTCGGGCGACAACGCCAAGTGGGTGTTCACCCAGGCGGTGCCGCACTCGAGCTGGGCGGCCACCGCGGCGGCCCTCTCCGTGTCGGCACCCCACACCGAGCCCGAGAGCCCGAAGTGGGTGGCGTTGGCCCGATCAATGGCATCACCAAGGTCGCGGTAGGAGATCACCGGCAGGGCAGGACCGAACTGCTCCTCGTCCACGATGCGGGTACCGTCGGAGAGGCCGGCTAAAATCGTCGGCTCGAAGAAGTAGCCGGGACGGTCCATGGCCTGTCCACCCGAGGCGGCCCGGGCGCCGTGCGAGAGCGCATCGGCGACCAACTCCTTGACCCGCTCGAACTGCGGCTCGTTGTTGATCGGGCCCAGCTTGGAATCGGGCTCGGTGCCGTCACCTACCTTGATCGCCTTGGCATGCGCGGCCAAGCCTTCGACCACGTCGTCGTAGAGCGCCTCGGGCACGTAGACGCGCTTGATGGCCGAGCAGACCTGGCCGTTGTTGTTGAAGGCCCCGGCGAAGATGGCGGTGGCCACGATGGCGGGATCGGCGTCATCGAGCACGATGGCCGGGTCGTTGCCCCCGAGCTCGAGCGTGACCCGCTTCAGGTCGGGCGCGGCCGACATGGCGACCTTCTTACCCGTCTCGATGGACCCCGTGAAGCTGATCTTGCGGGGCACCGGGTGGGTGGTCATCCAGGCACCGAGCTCGTCCCCGCCGCTGACAATGTTCACCACGCCCGGAGGGAAGACGTCGCGCAGGAGTTCGCCGACCTTCAGTGTGGTCAGTGGCGTGAAGGGCGACGGCTTGAGCACCAGGGTGTTGCCGGCCAGCAAGGCCGGCGCGATCTTCCAGAACGACAGGAGGAGTGGGAAGTTCCATGGGGTGATGGCGGCGACGACGCCGAGCGGGCGGCGAGCCACCTCCACCAATGCCTCGTCGTTGTCCTGGATGATCTGGGTCGGCGTCTCGAGGTTGGCGAAGTACTGACACCAGATGGCGGACGCGAAGACCTCGATGCCGGCATCACCCAGCGGCTTGCCTTGTTCTCCGGTCAGGATGGGCGCCAGTTCGCCGCCGGACGCCAAGAGGACACCGGCCGCCTTGAGCAGGGTGGCCCGCCGTAGCGCCTCGTCAAGCTTCCAGTCCCGGGCCGCCTTGGCGGCGGCGTCGAAGGCGGCGTTGAGCTGCTCGCGGCTGCATTCAGGGGCCTGGGCGAAGACCTCACCCGTGGCGGGATTGCGGACGCCGAACGTCCCTTCAGTGGGAACGGCCTCCCCTGCGATACTCATCACGAAGTCAGACATGGTGCTCCCTTGTACGTGCTCACGTGAAGGAAGGCCCTTCACCAGAGGTCGATTCCGGTCTCTGGCGTCAGTCTCCCAGCTGCCCCACCGCGACTCAATTGGGATCCGGCGCTCAGGCGAAGAGGCGGGTGACGCCAGGGCGCCGTTCCCAATCCTGCGAGCCGGCGGTGATGGAGGGCTCCTCGCACAAGATCTTCAGCGCTCCTCGGTGACGGCAAACCGGTCCACATAGAAGCCGAACCTGGCGCGTAACTGCTCGGCACTCAGGTCGAACTGGTCCAGGTCGTACAGCACCCCGCCGTGGCGACCACGCGGATGGGCCACCATGAATCCCTCCATGGCCGCCTGGACCGACTCGTCGAACGGCTGGTCCGCCAGGGCGTAGATGCGGCGCACCATGGCGATGTCGTCGCGCATGAATTCATCGAAGTGCACATCAATGGTCTGGCCCGCCGGCAGGACATCCCGCGAGTCCACGCAGGAGCGCAGCATGCGCTCGAGGCGGTCCACCCAGTAGTGGCCGATCCACGGTGCATCCACGCGGTCATGCACCAGCCGTGCCGTGTAGGCCAGCATGGTGACCATGGATGCGGAGACCGACACCGGGTCACGGTGGGTGACGACGAAGGTGCCGTCGGGGAAGGTGTCGAGGAGGGCCGGGAATTGTTCGAGGTGCTGGGGGGACTTGAGGATCCAGCGGGAGCCGCCCCGCAGCCATTGCAGGACCTGGAGGATCTTCTTCAGATACTGGTAGCTCGGCCGCTGGTCTCGGGCCAGGTAGTGGTCACGCCACGTCGGGATGGGGGCGATCGTCTCGAAGAGCATGGTGGAGACATCGATGGCCAGGAGTTGGATCTCTTCGTGCACATGGTCCACCGTCATCTCGTGCATGCGCTTGAACTCGGGCATGGCGATGTCGAGGAAGGACAGCGCGGCCTCGGTGCGCGCACGCCGAGGGTCCTTCTCGATGGGCCCGGAAAGCTCTTGCTCATTTAAGGGGGACACCGGTTCGGTGCTCTCCCAGTAGGGCAGGGATCGCAGCGCGTTGTCCGAAGAGATCAAATTGTGCAGATGGGTGGTGCCGGTGCGGGGAAGCCCGCAGATGAAGATGGGCCGGTCGATCTCCTCACCGAGGATCTCGGGGTGCCGGGCGAGGAGATCCTCCAGCAGGAGGCGGTTGCGCAGCAGTCCGGTCAGGAAGACCGACTGGGCCATTACTCCGGCGTGGTTGAGCCGGGCCTCGTCGCGCAATGAGCGGCAGAGGACGTCGAGGCGCGGCAAGAAGTCGTCGGGTCCGAAGTCGGTCAGCCCCGTCTCGGCCCGGGCCGACGCCATGAGACCCTCCGGCTCGAGGTGTATCGATGCGCCGGCCTCGGACATCATGTCGAGCACGGCCCTCGCGTCCTGGCTGAAGCGGGGCTCGGCCAGATCGTCTACGGAGACCGGCGCCGGCCGCTCCGGGGCGCTCACACCAGGTCCGCCAGCCGGACCACCTCGGCCGCGGGCTGCTCAGGCGTGGAATCGGGCAGGAACCAACGGAACCAGATCCGCCCCTCGTGATGGCCGGCCGTCGAGACCCAGTTCACATGTCCCGGGTCCGTGGGCGAGACGACGATCTCCCATGAGCCGTCCTCTTCGTAGGCCACCTGAAAGCCGTTGATGGTGACGCGCTCGTAGTCGTAGTTGTAGGTGTGGAGGAAGGGATTCCACAGGCACACGTTCCAGAAGGCGCACGCGGGTGACCGGCCCCGGAGCACCAGGGCCTGGCCGTCCTCGAGGAGGTAGCTGCCCATGGCGTAGGCGGCGTCGCCGGCCGCCCACCCGAAGGTGGCGGTAGGCACCGGGTAGGGCGGATCAACGTGATTGGGCTCGCCCATGGCGAGGGGCACCAGGTCGGCCTGGTCCCTCACCCAGGTCAACGCGGCCCGGAAGCGCCGGGCCAGGTGGGCGTCGTCCTCCAGGTAGGTGTCCGGTGGATCAACCGAGGTCACCTTCCAGGTCGCCCTGGCGTGGTGGACCGGGTCGGCTAGGTAGTCACGGGTGACCATGGCGACGGCGTCGGGTTCGAGCTTGATCCACGGGGTGCCATCGCCCGGGTCGTCGGGGGAGACGACCATGGTGATGGCGCCGTCCGGGCCGGGGAGCGCCTGCCGGTCATTCAGGCTGCCAACAATGCGATCCGAATAGTGACCGTCGTCGGGCCCGCCGTACACCGTGAGGGACAGGTAGACGGCGTCCCCCGGGATCACGGTGACCTGGTAGGTCCGGGCCGGGTCCACCGGGGCGTAGCAGTAGAAGGCGTCGGCGTTGTCGCCGCCCCACTTCTTGTAGGGCCCGACGATATCGACGAAGCGCGGGTTGGCCGGGTCCGCCCATACCTGCGTGTCGGCCGCCACTTGGAGGATCGTGAGGAGCCACCTGTGTGCCTCGAGCAGGCTCTGCTCATCGCCCGGCCCCGAGAGCTGCTCAATGAGGCGCCGGTGCTGGGCGCCCAACTCAGCCAGGAGTTCGGCGAATACCTCTTGGGTCTGGGTCCCCATGGCCGCTTCCTACCACGACCCCTGTTCGTCGGCGAGCCTGTCGTGAAATGGCTCGACTCCCCGAAGATCCTCACTCACCCCGCAGCATCAGGGCGGTCGACGTCCTGGCCGCGATACGGGCAGGAATGACGGCGACGACATTGGCCAGGACAAATGTGCCGAGGGCGATGAGGATCAGTGACCCCGGGGGGACCGTTGGTTGAGGGACAGCGTAGATCTGGCGGGCGAACAGGTCCCAGGTCCATCGACCCAGGACGATCCCGACGGGTAGACCCACCACGACCCCGACCACGGCCGAGACGGATGCCTGCCATGCCACGGCACCGGCGAGTTGGCGCTGGGTGAAGCCCAGCGTCTTCAAGAGTGCCAGGTCGCGTCGTCGTCGCCGGACCGACGCGGCAAGGGTGAGTGCCAGGCCGATCGCCGCACCCAGTGCCAGTCCCGAGACCAGCAGGGCGGGCGTCACGCCGATCGTGCGGTAGTTCACGATCTCCGCCGGCCGTTGCACTCCTTGCACCGCAACGGTATTGCCACTTCCGGCACCTTGTGGGACTTCGGCCAGGTCCTTGTTTACGGCATCGGCGACCCGCTGCAGATCCGCACGGCCGACCGAGGGATCGACGCCAGGGCGTAGTCGCACCCAGACGAGACTCGGCCCGTTGAGGGTGGGATACGGACTCTTGGTCGCTTGCTGGAACGCAGGCGGAAGGACGTCGAAGGAAACGAGCGCTCCCGAGCCCATAGAGGTGTGATCCGAAACGATGCTGATAAAACCGACCGCAGGCATGGTGGCGGTGCCCACGATGGACAGGCGAGTTGGCGGGACGTACGCGGGGGCATCCTTGGGGCTTCCGTAACTCACCGTGACCGTGTCGCCCAGTCGCTTGTGCAGCTGCGCCATGGTGCCGGCCCCGAGCACTATCTGATCGACCTTCTCCAGCGCGTGACCCGAGAGAATCGGAGGGGTGATTGAGGCATGGAGATTTCCGAAAATGAAGGGGACACTCTTGCCGTCGATCGTTGCTTCGTTGTAGTTGACTCCCGTCGCGGCGGCAACGTCTCGGTCGTGTGCGAGAAGGGTGAGCGCCTGTGGCGGGACGCCGGCACCGCCGTTGCCAACCTGATTGAGCATGTAGGACCAATTCCACCCGTAAAGGGCAGGGTGATTCACCAGGGTCTGGAGGCTGCTGCCGAACGTCACCATGGTGACGACCAGCGCCACCGCCAGCGCCGTACCAACCAAGGCCGAGCGCACGGGCACCGTGGTTCGCCCACCGCCCGACTCCAGTGCCATACGAACGCCAACCACGGCAGGGACGGGAAGGCCCGCGGCGGCCGCCCCTTGTGCGAACTTGGATGACTTCGGAGGAGCGAGTCGGACCCTGCGTTCGACACGATGGGGTGCACCCCGATAGGCCAGGACGATCGCAAGAGCGCTGAGGACAACGATCAATGCCAACAGCCCCAGGCCGAGCACCGTCCAGTCGGCGGAGATGCCCTTGGCCGGATAGACGCTGCGAATCGGCCCCAGTGGTGCGATCGGTGAGATCGCCAGGGCCACCACGGCCGCCGCCAACGAACCAAGAACGACGGCACCAAGAATTCCCAGCAGCCCGTCGGCCATCATCGCTGCTGGACCGGCTCCCAGTGCACGCAGGATCGACTGCTCTTCGGCGCCTTCACGGAGCCGGCGGGAAATGACCTGCGTCGCCATGAGCAGGGCGGCCAGAAGAGCGACCGTTCCGAACACGCCGAGGGCGGTGGCGATGGGCTTGACCGCCCGGTCGGCCTTCGCCGCCACGGGTGCCGTATCATGCAGGCCAAAGCCCGTTCCAAAGCCCGTTCCCGATGGAATGACGGAGCTGAGTTTGGTCTCCACTGCGGCAGTGGTCCGGCTTCCGCCCCTCGTTTGGATGCCAAATGTTGAGGCGCTCGAGAACGATTCATTCGGATTGGCCAGCATTCTTTTTGCCAGCGCCGGTGTGAAGACAGCGAACGTGGGGAAGCGGTCGATATCGTCTTCTACGATCTCGGAGCTGAAGGCGACCAGACCGACCAGCTTTGCCTCGAGGCTGATCTTCGGTGGCACGCTCGACGTGCCAAATCGGGGCAGGCCTTGCTGCTCATTGGTGTAGAAGCCATAGGGAATCGTCTGGCCCACGTGCCAGCCGAGCAGCTGAGCTCCCGAAGCGGTCGTCATCATCTCATCCGGGCGCGTGGGGTCGGCCATCCGACCTTCGGTCACGACGACCCGGTCTTGGTTGAAAAAGAGGCCGTCAGTGCCGGCCAATGGGTACACCAGACCGGAAGTTTCGACGCGGGGGGAACCGTCCGGCCGCAAGGGCACGCCATTCAGGACGAGCCCCACTCTGACCCGGCGCACGTGGGGAAGGCGGCTGATCTTCTCTTCGAGCAATGTGGTGCCCGGCACGGCCGAGGGACTGTTGGGCAACCCGCCAAAGACGGACAAATTGGTGTCCGATGGATTGGTGCTGGCCAAATAGGTGGAGAACGAAGATTGGGTGCGCCGGGCTGCCGCCACGCCCCCCAGGGCGAGGCCACCGACGAGCCCGATAAGGAGTACCAAGGAGAGGTAGCCAGCCCGACGCCGGACGAAGGTGGTTCGAAAGCGGTACCAGGCGATGCTCATTTCGCGTCCCTCCATGGGGAGGTACCACCTGGTCGCCGACCTCCTGGCAACAGTCCTCCCATGAGTTGTCCGTCAAATCCCTGGCTACGGAAAGTGTGGCGGGAGCTGAAGCCACGACCAAGGGTGTCAGCACCCTGTCCAGCTTGGTACCAGCACCACGGTTGGATCATGGAGCGCTCCCCGGCGCCGAAGGGTGGTGGCAGTACCACCGCCCCCGAGGAAGGCAGCGCCCTTGGCCGCTCACGCCTCCCGTGTTCCAATCAGGTAACCGAGTCAAGGCTCACCAGCCACCCGCACGGAATGGACCAAGGAGGCCAGCATGACAGATACCCGCCACGCCGACTCTCCGGCATCCGGTGTCCTGGTCGGGTGGCGGGGCGTCGTCGATCGCATCTACGGCTACCTGGCCGGACTGTTCGTCGTGGCCGTGCTGGCGCAGGTGTTCCTGGCCGGTGTCGGCGCGTTCGGCGACCACAAGAAGAAGGTGGCCGATGCCACCAGTTTCGACCCTCACCGCGCTCTCGGATCACTTCTCGGCATGGTGGCCATCGTCCTCTTCCTAGTGGCGCTGTCCGCCTGGGCGTCGCGGTCAGGGGTCCTCGGCGCATTTGTTCTGGCGGCCCTCATCTTTGCGGCGCAGCCGGCCCTGGCGAATGCCGGTGACAACAACAAGTGGAGCGGTGGGCTCCACGCACTCGACGGCATGCTCATCCTCATCGTCTCGGCATGGCTGGCCGGCGCAGCACACCGGCGACAAGCGGCGAGGAAGCGACTCTCAACGGCGGACAAGGGGGAAGTCCCATAAGTCGCCGCTCAGCATCCTCTCGGGCCGCATCATGTGACCGTTACATGGTTGAGCCAGGCCGGTCGCGCTACCGTGACGGTACTCATGACGACGATCCGGGTTGCTCTGGCAGAAGACAATGCCCTCCTTCGAGAGGGCATCTCTCGCATAATTGGTACGGACGGAGACATTGAGATGGTGGGCACAGCCAGCGACCTCCCGGAGCTCTTGACTCTCATTGAAAAGGAGTCCCCTGATGTCGTCGTCACCGACATCCGGATGCCTCCCACCGGCACCGATGAAGGCATTCAGGCTGCATCCTGGTTGCGGGAGAACCGACCCGAGGTGGGCGTCGTGGTCCTGAGCCAGTACAAGGCCCCCGCCTATGCGCTGTCCCTGCTGGAAACCGGCTCGGCCGGCCGCGCCTACCTCCTGAAGGAGCGAGTGGCTGGGGTGGATGAGCTGGCTCATGCCATCCGAACGGTGGCTCAAGGAGGTTCGGTTATCGATCCGCAGGTGGTTGACGAGTTGATTGAGGCGCGTGCGTCGCATCGCTCCTCGGACCTGTCATGGCTGACGCCGCGGGAGTCCGAAATACTCTGCGAAATGGCCAAGGGGAAGAGCAACGCAGCCATCGCTTCTACCCTCCAGGTGTCCGAACGTGCGGTGGAGAAGCACACCAATTCCATCTTCTCAAAGTTGGGCCTGACCGAGGAAAAGGATGTGAACCGACGGGTCAAGGCTGTCCTCGTGTATTTGAGTGAGCCGGGGTGAGGCCCGCCCATGCGGACACGATGTGCCCGCACACTTGTCGACCTCTCCTCCTTGGGAAGATTGACCGATGAGCGATCCGCTCCCCGTGCTCGTGGTAGATGACCAGGCTCCATTTCGCTCCGCCATGAAGGCCGTTTTGCGTCGAACGGATGAATTCGAGCTCGTCGGCGAAGCGGCCAATGGAGTTGAAGCGGTCGCGATGGCTGACGAACTCCATCCTGTGCTCATCCTGATGGACATCAATATGCCTGAGATGAATGGGATTGAGGCGACCCGTCAGCTGGTCTCCCAGCATCCGGACGTCGTGGTGATCCTCTGCTCAACCTATGAGGCCGGGGACCTCCCGCCCGAGGTGGCGACGAGCGGTGCCCGGGCGTACCTCAACAAGGAGCACCTCGGGGCGGACATGCTGCGACGCCTGTGGGCCGAGCGGGACACCGGTGGGTTCATCTCGGCCTGAGTCTGAGATCTGGAACATATCAATCCGCCCGCAAGAGCAGCGCCGTTGGGGTCCTGGCTGCAATTCGCCCAGGGACGGTAGCCACGAGATTGGCGAAGACCAACGCTCCGAGGGCGATGAGAACCATCGACAACGTAGGAACGGTGGGATCGGGGACTGCTGAGATGCCCCGGGCGAACAGCGTCCAGAGCCATCGTCCAAGGGCGATGCCCAGCGGCATGCCGACGATCACTCCGAGGGCGGCGGACACCGATGCCTGCCAGGCCACGGTCGCCGCCAGCTGGCGCTGGGTGAAGCCGAGGGCCTTCAACAGTGAGAGCTCCCGGCGGCGGCGCCGGACCGAGGCGACAAGAGTCAGAGCCAAGGCGCCCAACATGCCGGCGGAGAGGGCGCCGGCGAGTAAGAAAGCGGTCGACCCGACAGACCGGTAGTCAGCGATCTCGGCCGGGCGGAGGATCGAGACCACGCCGCTGGCGGGGGCGTCCGGGCCGGACGCCGGGCTCAGTTCCTTGTCGATTCGATTGAGCGAGCGCAGCGCCGCCGACTGGCTCACGCCGGATCGGATGGTGATGAACACGGCATTCGGGCCCGGCACAGCGCTGCCCTGCTGATTGAGTTCGGCGGAAGAGAACAGCGACGCTGAGACGACGGCGCCCGTACCCATCTGGAGCTGAGGTTGGCCCGAGCCTCCAATGGTGGGAAGTGTCGCCGTTCCGACTATGCGCAACTGTGTCGATGGCCCTCCGGTATTGGCGATGACGGTGTCGCCGACGCGTTTGTGTAGTCCAGCCAAGGTGGCGGGTCCGAGCACCACCTGCCGGTCTGACTGCGGACTGTGCCCGGACAATGGTGTGGGGTTCACCGCGGCATTCGGTCTGCCCGCCAGCGCAGGCACCGCCTGTCCGTCGATCTGCACCGTCTCGAAGTACACGCCGGCCCAGTGTTCGACATCCGGGTCGTGATTGAACAATGCGGCCGTCTGCGCGGCCGGCAGGTCCTCGGCACCCGAGAAGCCCGCCAGCAGCGCATAGTTCCAGTTCCACCCATAGAGCGCTGGGTGAGAGACCAGGGAGTTGAGGCTGGCGCCGAAGGTGACAGAGGTGACAACGACGACGACGGCGAGCACCGCACCCAGCACGGCGGAGCGCACTGGCGCAACGTCGCGCCCCGAGCCGGCGCCGATGGCCGAGCGGATGCCGGTGACGGCGGCGGGCGGAAGTCCCGAGCCGGCGGCGGCCCGGGCCAGTCCCGAGTCGCGCGCACGGCGTCGTTGCGTCAGAGACGCGGCGCGATGCGGCGACGCTCGATACGCCAACAAGAAAGCCGTTGCGCTCAGCACCACGACCAAGATCGCCAAGCCGAGGCCGAGGACCGTCCAGTCGAAAGCGATTCCCGTATCTGGATAGACGGGCCGCACGGCGCCGATCGGCGCCAGAGGGGAAAGTCCGACCGCCACGGCGACCGCCAAGAGTGACCCGACCACGACCGCACCGAGGATGCCGACGATCCCGTCGAGCGTCGTCATGGCGGGTCCGGCACCGAGGGCCCTGAGCACCCCTCCGTCCTCCCCGTTGCGGCGCAACTGCCGGGAAATGACCTGCCCGCAGATCAGAAGGGCGGCCAGGGCGGCAATGAGCCCGAACAGTCCGAAGGCGATCGCCTCGGGCCGGACGACCCGCTCCGCCTTGGCCAGCGTGGGACCGTTGGTCTGGGCACCGAAGGAGTTGCTGAGACTTGAGCTATTGACAATCTTGCCGACCGCAGAACTCACTGAGGCCAGATGCCGATTCCCGCCAAAGAGCTGCAGGGCGACATAGGAGTAGTACGCACAGCACGTGGCCAGGCGACGGGTCAGCTCCGGGGTAATCACCGCGAGCTGGTCTCCGAGGGCGGCGTCGTCGTCTTGAATGACCTGCTGGCTCGCCTCGATGATGCCGACCAGCTTGAGATCGACCGCCAGATGGGGCTTGTCGGTGGGGTAACCGGCAAACGTCGGTGAGCTCGCCTGGGCGTCAGTGTAGAAGCCCACCGGAAGGATCGAGCCGAGGTGCATTCCCAACTCTGTGGCTCCCCCGGCAGACATGACGAACTCGCCGTTACTATGGGGGTCGGCCATCCGTCCCTTCATCAACTTCACCCGATCCTGAGTGAAGTACTCCCCGTTGAGACTTCCCTCGAGCGCCGGCGGCGCCTCGCCCGGGACTGCGTCGGGGGGAACTGGCCGGAGGATCTGGAGCGTTCCGTCGAAGCCGATGACGTCCGCCGAGCGCTTGACGTAATTGATGCGGGCAATGGCGCGGTCAACGCCCGTCGAGTACCCGATGTTCGTGCTGGGCAGGAATTCGGTGAAGAACTCCGCGTCCGACGGGTTGGTGCTGGCCACGTAGACGGGGAAGGAGGACTGCGTGCGCCGGGCGCCAGCTACCGCCCCCATGGCGAGGCCACCCAACAGGCCCACCAGCACGACAATGGACAGGTACCCGCCCCGGCGTTGGTGCAGGGTGCCCTGGAAACGCCACCAGGCGAGCCGCAGGGCGTGCCCCATCGTCTCAGCGCTCCGGGAGAGTGCCGACGATCAGCTTCAATACGGAAAGCGAGTGACGGAGGGGCGACTGATTGCTCACGACGTCACCTCGCTGATCAACGGGACCGAGCCGCGCACGTGCGACCCTGCCCCGACTTCAGAGTCCCAGCGGACCGTGCCGCCGATGGCTCCCAGCCGGTCGGCCATGTTGATGTAGCCGTGCCCTCGTTGAGCCTTTTGTACGTCGAAGCCGGGGCCGTCGTCGCTCACTGAGAAGAGCAGCCCTCCGGATTCCTCCCACAGCCGCACTTCGACGTGTGCGCCAACCGCGTGCTTGGCGGCGTTCTGGAGAGCTTCCAGGCAACAGAAATAGATGGCGGCCTCGGTCTCCGACGAGTACCGACCGATGCCTTCTGCGATCACCTCGACCGAGAGTGGATTGCGGTTGCCCGCAGCTCGGAGTGCCTCAACAAGGCCGCTGTCGACCAGAAGGGGAGGATAGATGCCGTGAGCGAGCTCCCGCAGTTCCTGAATGGTCTCCTGAACTTCTCCGGCCAGCTGCTCCAGCATTTCGTCGCCCGCGGTTGGGTCATCAGCGATGATGTCCCGGGTCAGGCGTAGGTTGACCGCCAGCGCAACCAGACGTTGCTGCGCCCCGTCGTGGAGATTGCGCTCGACGCGACGGCGCTCCGCATCGCCGCTGGCCACAATGCGGGCCCGGGATTCCCTCAGCGCGTCCGCCTGCTTCCGCAATTCGTCCAAGGTGGTCTGGAGCGCGGTATCGAGTTGAGAGTTGTGGAAGGCGAGCCCGACCTGTCGGGCCAGATCGGTGAGCACGCGATCGTCTTCCTCGGTGAATGAATTATCAACCGCCCGTCGTTCCACCACGACGAGGCCCAGGAGCTCGCCCGCATGACTTATCGGTGCGACGCGAAGTTGCTCGTTTTCTCGTCCCTCAAGGAGGGCTGGGAGCCATACCGAAGTCCAGGCGCTCCCGGAAACGCCGGCCCGGGTGACAACGGGACGCTCCCGAGAGGTCACCACAATCGAACGCGGTCCGCTGTCGGGAACCGACACGGCCCGTTCAAGCACCTCTCCCATGCCGGTGTAGATCTCGGCGCACGTCAGTCCCATCGTCTTGCGCAATGATTCGGCTAGCTGCAGGAGCAATTCATCCATCGGGATGGCGCGAGTGAGTCGGCTCCCGAAAGTGCGCAGCACCTCGTCGGGAGCCTCTCGAGCGCCGTAGACGAATCGGGTGGTAGAGCTGAGGAGGCGTTGCCGCACCGGAACGAAGATGACGGCAGCGATACCGGTGGCGATCATCGACAGAGCCAGGACCTGCTTGTCCCCAGACGACTTTGGCGAATGTCCGAGCCCGAGGACAACCACAAGGTAGATAGCCGACACAACGACGATGAAGCCCAGGATCGACATCACCTGGACGAGCAAGCGTCCACCGTTCGCTTCCAATCGTCGTGCTCCTCCTGCCAATAGCCCCAATGGGATAAGGACTGTGCCACCGACGACCACCGAACCCAGGGGCGCCGGCCAGCCCACCAACAGGTGCAGGACCGAAACAACCAGAGCCACAGAAGCAGCCGATGCCGCCCCGATGCCGAACCACTGCAACCGCTCCCGGTCATGCCCGACGGCCAGCAAGTATCGGCCCCGCATCGGCACGATGGCCACAGCCGACGCCAGCGACCAACTCACGGCGCTATCAAACACAGAGAGTGAGTGGTGGACGAGCGTGAGCGAGATTCCGGCCCCGAGCGCGGCCGCGTACACCAGGAACACGGCCGAACGCCGAGCCGTTCCAGCCAGACGTCCGTCCGGCAGAGCGATCAACAAGTGGAACGAAATCGCGGTGACGAGGAACGAGGCAACGGTGGCCACCGCCCGGGCGGCACTGCCCGGACTCAAGTGACCAGACACGGCCAATCGTGCGGCTGTCAAGGCAATCGCTGCCACCAGCGCGTCTGTGGTGACCAGAAGGTGAAACGTTGAGAACCGCGCCGAAGTTTGCTCAGATTCATGAGCATTCACCATCCCGACCAGAGCCCATACGAGTGCCAGTGCGAAGGCGACGGCGTCAACAGGCGCGATGCCACGCGTGCCGTGCACTCGCAAGCCAACCGAGAGCGCGATCATCGTGAAAATGAAGAGCGCTCCCCTCAGCAGGAGTCCCGACTTCGAGGCGGCCGCAATCGGAACCTCAATCGCTGCTGACGTCTCTTGCACCGTGCCATCCATCTTCTTGCTCTCCTTATCCGGCCCGCAGCAGCAGGGCTGTTGGCGTGCGGGCAGCGATGCGCCCAGGTAGGGCAGCAATGAGGTTGGCCAGGGCGAGCGCACCCAGGGCGATGAGAATGACTGACGTCGTCGGGACACTGGGGGCTGGCACCACGCTGATCTCACGGGCGAAGAGGTCCCATAACGTTCGGCCCAGGACGATTCCGAGTGGCAGACCGACGACGATCCCCACCGCCCCGGCGACGGAAGACTGCCAGGCGACGACGGAGGAAAGTTGACGCCTGGTGAATCCCAGCGTCTTCAGTACCGCCAGGTCCAAGCGTCGTGAACGGACCGAAGCGACCAGGGTCAGGGCGAGCGCCGCCACCGCGCCAACAGCCAGTCCGGACCCGAGAATGGCCGGCGTCGAACCCATCGACCGGTAATTGACGATTTCGGCCGGGCGCTGGACCGAGAGGACCGACACCCCGTAGTTGGCCGGTGTGCTCGTTGCGGTGGCGATCCGCTGCAAGGACTTTCTTCCTGCTGCGTCGGTGCCGTCCTTCAAACGCACGAGGATTGCTGCCGGGCCTGGCGCGGACCCCGGCAAGGTGCTGTAGCCACTGAGGCCGCTGAATGGAATGATCGTGTCGGAAATGAGAGCTCCAGTGCCCATTTCCGTGTGCTGATTCCCCCCGACACCAATGGTGGGCATGGTGGCCGTCCCGACGATGCGCAGTTTCCTTGCCACAGTCGCGGTGGGATGGACCACGACTGTGTCTCCCACTTCCTTGTGCAGGGAGGCCAATGTGCTTGTGCCGAGGACGACTTGGTCGGGAGCCTCGACACCGTGCCCGGACAGAACGGGTGGCGCCACGTGGGAGTTCACCATTTCACCGATTGCCGGTACGGCATTGAGACCGTCGATCCGCATGACGTAGAAGTCGATCCCCGACCAGGCGGCGACTTGGCGATCGTGGTCGAGCAGGCTGGCTGCCTTGCTTCCAGGGATATTTGACCCTTGACCCGCGGCGAGCTCGTAATCCCAATTCCACCCGTAGAGAGCCGGGTGGGCGATAAGGGTGTTGAGGCTGGATCCGAAAGTCACGGTCGCGATGACGGCAACGACTGCGAGTGTTGCTCCCAGCATGGCGGAGCGTACTGGTACCGAATTGCGACCCGCTCCTTGCTCGAGCCCGAATCGCACACCCATCACCGCCGCCGGCGGTAAGCCCGCTGTCGCACTGGCACTGGCAACGCGCGATTCCCTCCTCCGCGAAACCGATTGATTCAACTTGTACCGGTGTGGCGTGGTGCGATTGGCCTGCACGATGGCGAGCCCGCCGAGACCGATGACCAAGACCAGGAAGGCAAGCCCGAGCACCGTCCAATCGAACGACACGCCCGGGTATGGGTAGACGGGACGGGCTGGGCCGAGGGGGGCAAGTGGTGAGAGAGCGACAGCCACGCTCAGTGCGAAAAGGGCTCCGATCACAATGGCACTCCCGATGCCGATGAGTCCATCACTGGTGGTCATGGCTGGATCGGCTCCCAAGGCGCGCAGTGTGGCCAGGTCTTCACCGCCGAGCCTCAGTAGGCGCCCTATCAATTGAGCGGCGATCAGTAGGGCGGCCAGGGCGGTGATACCCCCGAAAACGCCGAGTGCGATCGATTCAGGCTTGATGGCGCTCTCGGCCTTCACTTCAATGGCGCCGCTTGCGTTGGCTTGGAACGGGCCAAGGCCCGCTGGGAGGACACGGGTGATCTCGGCCTGCACGGCCTTCACGTACCGGCTGCCACCTGCGACCTGCACCGAGGTGCCGGTGTAGAAGCCGCAACATGAAAGCAACGGCCTGGTCAACGACGAAGTGAAGTTCAACAGCAGATCGTTGTTTGTTCTGTCGACATCGTCCTCAACCACAGCATTGGAGTTCTCGACCAACCCGACCAGCTTGGCTTCGAACTGGCGAAACGGACGGATGGCGGCGGAACCAAAGTCCGGCGACGAAGTCTGGGCATTGGTGTAGGCAGCGAAGCGAACCTTCTCGCCGATATGGAGCTGGAATATCCGTGCCATTGTGTTGGACGCGACGAACTCGTCAGCGCGATTGGGATCTGCCGATCGACCCTGAATGACCGACAGCCCGAGAAGTGAGTTTGGAGAGTCGATGCCGGTGAATTCTGCGGCTTGCGCTGGGTAGGCAGACGGGCTCTCGGGGGCTCCGGTTCTTCCCAATGGGATGATATTGAGCCCGGAAATACTTTGCACACTCTTGACATGGGGCAGGCGGGCGATGGTAGCGAGGAGGGCCGGGTTGTAGCCCAAGGCGGCCGTGCCGGAGCTCCCGTTCACGAACGAGGAGATCCCTTGCAGATCAGGCGGTCTGGTACTGGCCAGGTAGATTGGAAATGACGACTGCGTGCGCCGGGCGGCCGCAATCGATCCTATGGCGATGCCGCCGACCAGGCCGATGATCAGGGCCAGCGCCAGGTAACCGCTCCACCGCCTCCCGATCGTCGCCCGAAAACGGAACCCGGCCACCCGGAAGGCAGCCCGGTCCACGGTTAGCCGACCCCGACGGGCGCATCCACGTCGTCCACCATTCGCCCGTCTCTCATGCGGACCACACGGCCGGCCGCTTCGGCCACCCCGGCATCGTGGGTGACGAGGACGATGGTCTGTCCCCCGCCATGAAGACGGCTCAGGAGCTCAATGACCTCTTGCCCGCCCTCAGAGTCGAGGGCTCCGGTGGGCTCGTCGGCCAGGAGGAGCGTGGGTTCGTTGGCTAGCGCCCGGGCGATGGCCAACCGCTGGCGCTGCCCGCCCGAGAGCATGCCCGGCACGGTCGAGGCCTTGTCGCCGATGCCGAGAAGGTCAAGCAGGTCGCGGGCCCGGGTTTCCGCCATCTTCCGCTTCCGACCGGCGATGACGGCCGGCAAGGCAACATTTTCCAACACAGTCATGCCCTCGAGGAGATTGAAGAACTGAAAGACGATGCCAATATGCTCACGGCGCATGCGAGATAGCTCATCCTCGCTGCGACCCGTCACCTGCTCACCGGCAACCGTGATGGAGCCTTCGTCGGCCACGTCCAGACCGGCAACCAGATTCAACAGCGTCGACTTGCCACACCCTGACGGCCCCATGAGGGCGACGAAGTCCCCTTGCGGGACCACGAGATTGGCACCACGGAGCGCCCTAACAGGGGCGTTTTCAGCCTCGAAAGTCTTTCGAACCTTGTCAACAACGAGAACATCCATGTCACTGCCTTTCGCTTGGGGCCAGACCCGTTCCAGAGTCAGGCGAATCGATCAATTTGTAGGCGATCACCGGCGTGTCTCTTCCTTTGACCAACTGTGGCGGCAGGGCGAACGTGGCGGGAGGCGTCTCCAGGGCGTGGAGGGTCGCCTCCGATAACACCGTCTCCCCTGCCTCGGCCAGCTGTTGAAGGCGTTGAGAAAGATTGACGGTGTCCCCGACAACTGTGTACTCCAGGCGTTCCTCCGAGCCCAAGAGGGCGGCGGCCGCTTCACCGGTCGAAAGCCCGAGCCCTAATCCGAACGCAGGAAGACCCTCCTCAGCCCAGCGGGCATTGATCTCATGCTGCTTGGCATGCATGCTCAACGCGGCCGCAACCGACCGTTCGGCATGGTCGTCCTGGGCGAACGGCGCGCCGAATACGGCCATCACGGCGTCTCCGACAAATTGCATGACCGTCCCATTCTCGCCAAGGATCGCATCGTTCATGGCGGCACGGTGGATATTCAACTGGCCCGCCAGCTGGCTCGGATCGGCATGCTCGGCGATGGTGGAGTAGGCACGGATGTCGCTCATGAGAACCGTGATGACCACCTTCTCTGTCTCTCCGATGTGCCGACCGTCACGACGCAGCTTCTCTGCCAGCCCACCGGGAAGCAGGCGGGACAGCGTCTCTCCCTGCTCTTCCCGGTCCACGATGGCCTTGTGGAGCAGGCGCAATCTTTGCAGCGCTCCTTTGGTTCCAGAAGAGACACCCTCGGCCAGCTTCACGAACACAGCCTCTACTTCCGAAGAAATCGCCTCGGCCGGCAGGTTGCGAGCGACGGCGATGGCCTTGATGGGCTTGCCTTCGGCCACCATGTTCAACAGCTCCTCTTCGGCCGGCGTGAGCCCGCCCTGGGTGGCGACCGGTCGCACGAGGGCGTCGACGATGGCCGGATCGAGGGCGGTCCCTCCGGTGGCCACGGCCCGGATCGCGTCTACCAGTTGGTCCCCTTCGGCTATGTGGTCCTTCAGGAGGTACCCGTATCCGGCCGAACCCTCGGCCAGGAGCGAGACGGCATACTCGGGGTCGTCGTACTGGGACAGGATCACCACGCCGGTACCAGGGTGCCGCTTGCGGACCTCCTTGGCCGCATCAATGCCTTCCCGGCTGAACGACGGCGGCATCCGGATGTCGGTGACCAGGACGTGGGGCTCGCAGGTCATAGCGCCGGCAATGACCTCGTCGTAGTCGGCCGCCACTCCGACCACCCGGAGGTCGGGGTGCCGAGCGATCAGGGCCCGAACGCCTTCTCGAACGATCAGGTTGTCGTCGGCCAGGAGCACATCTATCGTCCCCGTCGCCACGGCAGGCGGGGAGCCGGAATCGGAGGAATCCATTGGGTGTAGTTCTCTCACATCCAGAGTCCCCGGGAAAGGGGGCAGACCCCCCACCCGTAGGTGGTGGTAGGCACACCCGGCGACGGATGTCACCACACTCGCCTTGGGCGGCAGAAGGGTGCAAGCTGGGCCCATGCCTACTGAAAACTCCACCCGATATGAAGGTTTGGTGACTTCGGTGTCGTGGATACCCACGGAAGCCATCGACAGTGCCCAACGTGTTGCCTTCGATGCCGGCATCACCCACTACGACGCACCCCCACCATCGGAAGGGATCGACCTCGTAGAGCTCCAGAAGACAGATCGATTCCGCTTTGCCAACGAGCTCCGAGCCTGGATCGAGGTTGACGGATCGGGACGGATCACCAGTTGTGGCTACTCCGGTGGCGGCATGATGGGATCGACGACGGTCAGCCTGGCCGGACTCCGTCACAAGTTCCAGGCTGTCCAGCTGCCCGACATTCAACGCCCACCCGAGCGCG
Organism: Acidimicrobiaceae bacterium; assembly: GCA_003169675.1. Lineage (GTDB taxonomy): Bacteria > Actinomycetota > Acidimicrobiia > Acidimicrobiales > RAAP-2 > Bog-473. The sequence goes on along the minus strand of PNAT01000038.1, from coordinate 20,159 downwards.
GGGACGGGTCGGTGCGTTTTGTGCAGACGGTCGGCGGCCGCACCGGGATCCCGGCGCCTCGTCGAGTACGACGGAAGCCCTATATCCAGTGGCGGGCACCGCTCGTGTGGACGACCCTTTCGCTCACCATCCATTCCGATGGGCGTACCGAGCATGGAATGACAGGAGCAAGTCGCTTTCCGCGTCATTGGGTATACGACGCCAACGGCAGCCTTTCTCACAAGTCCGGACTCACTGACTTCAAGGACTGGTACCAGAAGTCCTTCGGGCGTCACACGCCCTGGGGAGATGAAGAATCAGAGGCACTCGTGACCGCGGTCGAATCTGCCTTGGAACACTCACTTTCTTTCCAGCTGATGCAGGGGGCCCACAGGAGCAAAATTCTCAAGTTTCCGGCCGGCACTGTCATCTTCGAACAGGGAGAGCAGGGAACGGCGGTCATGCTCGTCCTCGATGGTGTTGTTCGGGTCGAGAGAGATGGTGAGCGACTGGCGGAATATGGTCCCGGGGCGATTCTCGGCGAGAGAGCCCACCTGGAGGGAGGAACCCGCACCTCCTCCAATGTCGCCGTGACGTCATGCAAGGTCGCCATGATCGATGCCGAGACCTTCGAGCGCTCTCACCTCGAAGAGCTTTCCGAAGGACACCGTCGGGAAGACCAGGCGCGATACTGAGCGAGTGCGAGTCCACTTCTGCGGTACTCGCGGGTCTACTCCAGCTCCTGGCTCCGAGTTCGTCCGCTACGGAGGCCACACATCCTGTGTTGCGCTGTCACACGATGAGGGCCTCGACACATCCGCCGTACCAGTGCCGACGCTCCTGCTCGACGCCGGTACGGGACTGCGCCGACTCCGGACAGTGCTCGGCGACCGACCGTTTGCGGGAACGATTGTCCTCACCCACCTGCACTGGGACCATGTGCAGGGGATCCCCTTCTTCGAGAGCGGGGACCGCGAGGACGCCCGAACGACCTTGTTCATGCCGCCACAAGGGCCCGGCGAAGAGGCCGAGGCCGTTCTGGCCCGAATGATGTCCCCTCCCCTCTTCCCCATCCGGCCCCACCAGCTGCGCGGAAGCTGGACGTTCGACGCTCTCCCCCCGGGTGCATTCTCCGGCCAGGGGATTGACGTCGAAGGATTCAATGTCATGGCCCGAGAGATCCCCCACAAAGGTGGCCCCACCGTCGGATACCGGGTTAGTGACGGACGGTCCACGGTGGCCTACCTTCCCGATCATTGTCCCACCGCACTTGGTCTCGGCCCTGACGGCCTTGGTGAATACCACCCAGCGGCGCTCGAGTTGGCCGACGGCGCTGACGTGCTGATTCACGATGCCCACCTGGTCCGCGAAGAGCTTCCCCAGCAGGCCGCGTTCGGCCATGCGGCGGCAGAGTATGCGGTGGAGCTCGGGCGTCGGGCCGGAGTGAGCCGGGTTCTGCTCTTCCACCATCGGCCTGATCGAACTGACGACGACATCGACCGTGTCGTCAAGCGGTTCTCATCTTCACCGGGTGGTGTGGCAGTTGTCGGGGCAGCAGACGGCATGGAGCTGACCCTGTGACCGCTCCGTGAGGAAGATCGACGCCGTCGTCGTGGGATCCGGTCCCAACGGCTTGGCGGCGGCCGTCATCATGGCTCGCGCCGGGTTGGTGGTCGATGTCTACGAGGGCGCCGAAACCCCGGGTGGAGGATGCCGCACCCAAGAGTTGACCCTGCCCGGTTTCCACCATGACGTCTGCTCCGCCGTGCATCCGCTCCTGGTCGCCTCACCGTTCTTCCAGGGCTTCGACCTCTCTGGCGCCGGAGTGAATCTCCTCACACCGGAGGTCTCCTTCGCCCACCCGCTTGATGGGGGGCGGGCCGCCATCGTCGTGCGAAGTGTCGAGGAGACCGCATTGAGCCTGGGTCCGGATGCCTCCATCTACCGGCACCTCTTCTCCCAATTGGTCGACGAGGCCGACCGGATCCTGCCCAACTTCCTGGCTCCGCTCCGGTCCATTCCAAGTAGTCCGTTGGTCACGGCCAAGTTCGGACTCAAAGGTCTGCGCTCGGCAGAGCGTCTCGCCGGTCGGTTCAGCACCTGCGAGGGTCAGGCGCTCATTGCGGGAGCGGCCGCTCACTCCATGCTACCCCTCAGTTCACCTCTCACGGGCGCATTCGCGCGCCTGTTCACCATGCTGGCGCATTCGGTCGGTTGGCCCATCGTCGAGGGCGGTAGTGCGGGCGTCATCACCGCCTTGGTCTCTGAGCTCGAGGCACGAGATGGTCAGGTCGTCACCGGACACTGGGTGCGGAGCCTCAACGAGTTACCTCCGGCTCGGGCAGTGGTCCTCGATATGACCCCTCGCCAACTGATTGCTCTGGCCGGGGAGCGCCTACCGGGCCGCTACCGCCGAGCGCTGGAGCGTTTCCGCTACGGACCCGGCATCTGCAAGGTCGACTGGGCGCTCAGTGGGCCCGTACCCTGGCAATCGCCCCTATGTCGCCAGGCCGTGACCGTCCACGTCTGTGGGGAACTCGACGACGTGGCGCGCAGCGAGGCGGACGTCAATGCCGGCCGACACACCGAGAAGCCCTATTGCCTGGTCACCCAACCGTGCGTGATTGACCGGACCCGGGCACCTGAAGGGAAGCACACGCTGTGGGCCTACTGCCACGTGCCCAACGGCTCGGACGTGGACATGCGGGAGCGGATGGAGGCGCAAATCGAGCGCTTTGCTCCGGGCTTCCGCGATCTCATCGTGGGCCAGGCAACGGTAACCGCGGTTCGTGCCGAAGCACACAATCCCAGCTACGTCGGCGGTGACATCAACGCCGGCGCCGCAACACTTCGCCAGACGGTCTTCCGGCCCACGGCGCGGTGGAATCCCTACCGGACCGGCCTCAAGGGTGTGTACCTCTGTTCAGGCTCTACACCTCCGGGCGGGGGGGTCCACGGCATGTGCGGTGACGGCGCGGCGCGCACCGTGTTGCACGACCTCGGCCGGCCGCTGAAGGACCCGATCGCGCCATCGGTGGTCGGGTGATGAGCGAATGAAGAGATCATGGCCTGCGGTGGCGTGGTACCGCTTTCGGGTGACATTTAGGAGCCAGTGGTCGGGACTGCTGTCCTTGGTGCTCCTCACCGGATTGGTCGGCGGTCTCTCCATCGGTGCCATTGCGGCCGCCCGCAGCACGGAGTCATCCTTCGTCGACTTTGCTGAGCGCAGCAACACTCCCGATCTCGCTGTTCTCGATGGGTTCTACAACCCCGCCATCGGCCTGAACGCGGGATACAACCCAGCCCTCCTCCGCAAGATTGCCCGCCTCCCCCACGTCCACAAAGTGGAGTCCCAAGTTGGGATATATGCCGGCCCGGTGGGGAAGAACAATGAGCCGCTCTTTATCGCAGGAAGTATCGCGCCAAATGGCGGTGTGGACGGACTGGGTTTCGACATCGACCGCATCACCGTCACCGAGGGCCGCATGCCCAATCCGAAGAGCCCCAATGAATTTGTCCTCGACTCCGCCACGGCTCGGGCATACGGGTACCACGTCGGAGAGACCGTCACCATCGGTTGGGCGAGCAACACCGATGCTTCATCTGCGACATTCAAGGTACCTCGCAGTCAGCAGATGCGAGCGACGCTGGTCGGCGTCGGTGCGTTCCAGGCGACACGTCTGTTCCAGGACCAGGACGAGGCAGGCAACACGCAAATCATGTTTTTTACGCCGGCCTTCACCCGCATGCTCCTGAAGTGCTGCACCAACGACATGCTGAGTGAGCTCACGCTCAATGGTGGGAGCCGTTACCAGTCGGCCGTCGAGTCAGAGATTCGCCAAATTCTCCCCAAGGGCCTTCCGTTCCAATTCCTCCAGGCATCTGATGTCGTGGCGCGGTCTCAGCGCACGCTGCGGCCCGAGTCCATCGCCTTAGGCGTCTTTGGGGGGATCTCCGCCTTGGCCGCTGTCCTGATCGCGGGACAGGTGATCGCTCGCCGGATCCGGTACAGAAGCGACGAACTCGAGGTGATGCGCGCACTTGGGGCCGATCCGGCCATGACCGTGAGCGACGGGCTCATAGGCATTCTGAGCGCGGTGGCAGCCGGCTCGTTGCTGGCCGGTCTCGTGGCCATCGGTTTGTCGCCGCTCGCTCCCTTCGGCCCCATCGGAGACTATTTGCCGCCTGCCCTGCGCGTGGACTGGGAGATCGTCGGCCTCGGGACGGCGATCCTGGCCTTCACCCTCGGAACGCTGGCTGTGGCCGTGGCGTATGGGTCAGCGCCCCATCGCGTCGTGGCCAGGCCCGAACGAAGACGAGGGTCACGTATCCCTCACGTGGCCACTGCGGCGGGCTTGCCCCCGGCGGCGGTCACCGGGATCAGTTTCGCGGTTGAGCCTGGAGTGGGCCGTAATGCGGTACCGGTACGTTCGGCCGTCCTCGGTGCAATAGTTGCCATGGTCGTCGTCGTCGGCACGATCACCTTTGGCTCGAGCATGAGCACGTTGGTCTCTCACCCGGCTCTCTATGGCTGGAACTGGAACTACGACATTGACGGGGGTGGCGGGCTGGGCGACATTCCCGGTACCCAGGTGGCCACCCTTCTCAATGCGGACCCTCTCGTCGAAGGTTGGACCGGCGTCTACTTCTCGACCCTGACGATCGACGGAGTGAACCTGCCGGTGATGGGGGGCACTCCCGGAGCGTCGGTTGGCCCACCCCTGTTGTCGGGGCACGCCTTCGACAGTTCCAATCAGGTCGTCCTCGGAGCGGCGACGCTGGCCGAGCTCCACAAACACGTCGGCGACAAGGTCACTGTCGGTGGTCCAGGCTTTTCGCTCACGACACTCAAAATTGTGGGAACGGCAACGATGCCGGCGATCGGTTCTGTCGGTTCGTCACATCTCGAAATGGGGGAAGGGGCTCTCTTGTCGTACAAGCTCATCTCCCCGGGGGCGAGGAATGTCTTCGACGTTCCGATTGCCGGCCCCAACGCCATTTTCGTCCGCCTCAAGAAGAATTCGAGCCCCAAGTTGGGACTGGAGTCGTTGCAATCAATCGTCAGAAAACTCCCTCAGGTGCAAGGCGACGGTGGATCCATTCTTCCGGTGCAGAGGCCGGCAGAGATTCTTAACTACCGCACTCTGGGGACGACGCCCACGTTGTTGGGCACCGCGCTCGCCGCAGGTGCGGTCGTCGCACTCGCACTGACGTTAATCACCTCGGTAAGGCGGCGCCGCCGAGACTTGGCTCTCTTCAAAGTCCTTGGATTCACCAGACGCCAACTGGCGTCCACCATCGCCTGGCAGGCCAGTGTCGCCGTCGGTCTCGGCTGCGTCATCGGCATACCGCTGGGCATCGCTCTCGGTCGGACACTTTGGGACCTTTTCGCCCACTCGATTAGCGCCGTTCCCGATCCCACTACTCCCGGGTCTTCGATACTCATCATTGGGCTGGCGGCCATCGTCGTGGCCAATCTGGTGGCCGCTGTGCCCGGTCGAATCGCCGCCAGCACACCGACCGCGCAGCTATTGCAGAGCGAGTGAGCCGGAGGGCCTACTCCCCCGGGTGTGGCCCCGGTCCCGATCCCACGCCCAGCTTCTCGCGGAAGAAGGTGAGTGTCTGATCCAGGGCGCCCCGTGTCGGCGTGCCCTCGCGGTCCTGGAGGTGCTCGGTCAGCACGGAGTGCGCGTTCTTCGGGTGTCCGTGCGGATTCCCGGGTGCCGAGTCGATCTCAACGGCGATGAAGGCGTCACCAAGTTCACGCTTCAAGGTGGCAAAGCGCTCTTCGAAGCAGAACGGATCATTGGAGAAGCGCAAGCCGAGTAGGCAGGTCCCCTCGGCGGCCCGCTCCTTCACCCGGGCGAGATCTTCGTCGGAGATCCCGACGTCGGCCTTGTACTTCTTGGTGAGGGGGAACGGGAGCGAGGGCTGGCTCAGCACGGGGGCCAGCACGATGTCGTCCACCATCATGGCCAGGGCGAAGCCGCCGGTGAAGCACATGCCCACCACACCGACCCCGGGACCGCCGCACCGCTCGTGCTCGGACGCCGCCAGCTTGCGCAGCCAGACCGTGATGGGGCTCGTCTTCTTGAGGGCGAAGCTGGTGAACTCCCGCGAGACGCAGGCCGGCCCGATGGACTTGAACAGATAGGCGCCTGAAGGAGGCCGGCCCGGGTCGCCGAACAGGCTGGGCATGACCGCAGTGCACCCGGCGGCCGCCACCTTGCGCCCGAATTCGGCCACCAGCGGGGTGATTCCGGGTATTTCGCTGATGACGATCACTGCGGGGCCGCTGCCGGCGCGGTAGACGTCACGGCGCTTGCCGTCCGCCTCGAATGACTCCTTGGTGAACCCCTCGAGGGCTTCCGTCCAACTGCTGACATCGCTCTTCGCCATTGGCGGACCGTAGCATCGGCCATCGTGTCCCAACCCAGCCGCCGCCCTGCTCATGCAACCCCCGTCGTGATCGGCGTGGGCGCCGTGTCCGATGCTGCGCCGGCGGTGGATCTGATGGTCCGGGCCTCGCTGGAGGCGGCCCGCGACACCGGCGCTCCCGGACTCCTTTCCGGCGTCGACCGTGTCGTCGTGCCCCAGGGAACCTGGTCGCTCACCGACCCGGGGCGGACGGTGGCCCGCAAGGTCGGGGCGCCAAGCGCGCGCACGGTGCTGTGCGAGATCGGGGTCTCCCAGCAGGAAATGATCAACGAGGCGCTGGCGGCCATCGCCGGCGGCCAGTGCGACATCGTGCTGGTGGTGGGAGGCGAGGCCAGGGCTTTCGCCCGCAGCGGCGGCGTCGAGGTCGACGAGGAGTCCTCGCCACCCGACCACACCGTCATCCGACCGCCCGATTTCGTGGCCCCGGTCGAGATGGCAGCCGGGATCGTCATCCCGCCCGTGCAGCAGTACGCCCTCATAGAGAACGCGCTCGGCGCGCACGTGGGGCTGACCCAAGCCCAGCAACAGTCCGAGGTCTCCGGGCTCTGGGCCCGCTTCAACACGGTGGCCCGGGGTAACCCGCTCGCCGCGTTCGCCGAACCGAGGAGCGCGCCGGAGATCGCCCAGCCGGGGCCCGGGAACCGTCCCCTGGCCTTTCCCTACAACCGGTGGCACGCCAGCCAATGGACGGTCGACCAGGCCGCCGCGCTTCTCTTCTGCTCGGCCGGGCGCGCCGAAGCTGCCGGTGTGCGGAAGGATCGATGGATCTTCCCCCGGGTGGCACTCCACTCGTCGGCGGCGATCACGTTGTCCGCTCGGCGCGATCTGCACCGTTGGCCTGCCATGGCGACCCTGGGTCGCGCCGCGGTCCGTCACCTCGGCATGCCCCTGTCTGACCTCGCCCTGGCCGAGGTCTACTCGTGCTTCCCCGCTGCCGTCCGGGTGCAGCAGCGGGAGCTCGGACTGGACCCTGACGGCACGCCCACGCTGACCGGTGGCATGACCTTCGCCGGGGGGCCGTTCAACAACTACGTGCTCCAGTCCAGCGTGGCCTTGGCGCACCGCCTCCGTGAGGAGCCGGGCGAGCTCGGCCTGGTGACCACGGTGTCGGGCATGCTGTCGAAACCCGGACTGGCCGTCTGGTCGTGCACCCCACCAACCCGATCCCGTGGTCCCCTGCTGGCCGACCTGGCTCCCGAGGCCGTGGCCGAGACGGCCGTCCTCCCGCTGGCGGCGGCTCAGCCCACCGGTGGACCGGCCACCGTCGCTTCGTTCACGGTGACCTACGCACCCGAAGACCCGCTGCGGCCCGTGCGATCGGCCATCGTGGCCGACCTGGCCAATGGGGAGCGCACGGCCGCCACCTGTGAAGATGAAGCGACCGCCCGCCTCGCCATCTCCGAGGGCCTGATCGGGCGGCGCGTCCATCTTGCGAGCACGACATTCGAACTGTGAGCCCCTCCCGTCCCCGTCGCACGGCCCGTCCCCGGCTCATGCGGCCCGAATTGGCGGCTCGGGTCCCGGGAATGCGTCGGGCGGTTGGTGTCGCGCTGGCCATCGGCGCGCTCAGTGCGTGCGCCATCGTCGCCCAGGCCGTCGCCCTGGCCCGGGCGGTTGATCGCTCCCTCCTGCACCACGCCCCGCTGGCGACCGTGCGCCCGGAGCTGGTGGTGATCGCCCTGGCCATTGCAGCCCGAGGCATCCTGACCGGGATCGGCGANNGAGCTGTCGGCGCACCGGACCGGTGAGGTTGTGGTCACCACGTTGCGCCGCCAGCTCCTGGAGCACACCCTGGCTCTCGGTCCCAGCTGGCTGGCCGGCGAGCGGCCCGGTGAGCTCTCGCTCACGGCCACCCGGGGCCTGCGTTCGTTGCAGGCCTACTTCGCCCGCTACCTCCCGCAAGCGGCCATGGCTGCCGTTGTCCCGGTCCTCCTCTTGGCCTGGGTGGCCACGCAGGACCGGCTCGCCCTGGCCGTCGTGGTGGCCCTGGTCATCGCCGTCCCGATCACCATGATCTACTTTGGCCGGGAGGCGACGAAGCGCTCGGAACGGCAGTGGCGCCGACTCGGGTCGCTGGCCGGGCGCTACCTCCAGCTCATTGAGGGTCTGCCCACCCTGCGGGCCTTCGGGCGCGAGGAGAACGGTCGCCGCGAGGTGGCCGAAGCTACCGAGGGCGTTCGGGTGGCCACCATGCGCACGTTGCGGGTGGCCTTCCTCTCGGCTCTGTCCATGGACCTCATCTCCGGGTTCGGCGTGGGCTTGGTGGCCATGGTGCTGGGCTTGCGGTTGCTGTGGGGTGAGCTCGACCTGCCCACGGCCATGGCGGTGCTCCTGGTCGCACCGGAGATCTTCGTGCCCCTGCGGCGCGCCGGCGCCGAATTCCACGCCAGCACGGAAGGCCACGCGGCGGCGGACCGTGTCCTCCAGGTGCTGGCCACGGCCACGGCCACTGCTACGGCCACGCTCCCCGGGCCGACACCATCCCCGCGGCCTCCTTCGAGCGGCCCGATCGTAGCGAGAGGTTCTCCCGCACCCACCCTTGGCATCGACCGGTTGCAGGTCGACTACGAACACCGTGACCGTCCGGCACTCCAAGGACTCACGCTCCGAGTGGATGGAGGCTCACGGGTGGCCCTGGTCGGCCCCTCCGGCTCGGGCAAGTCGACCGCGCTGGCCGCGTTGCTCGGTTTCGTCGCCCCGAGCGCCGGCACCATGACCATCGGTGGGCGGCCGTCGAGCGAGGTCGGCCGTGAGGAGTGGCGATCGACCTTTTCCTGGTTGCCCCAGCGCCCCTACCTGTTCGGGGCCAGCCTGGCTGACAATCTCCGCCTCGGTGCCCCCGAGGCCACCGATGACATGCTCCTCGAGGTGCTGGGGTCAGTTGGCCTGTCCGACCTGGTGGCCCACCTGCCCGGGTCCCTGGACACCGTCCTCGGTCAGGACGGGCTCACCCTCAGTGCCGGCGAGCGGCAGCGGGTGGCACTGGCCCGGGCCCTCCTCCGCCCCGCGCCCATCCTCCTGCTCGATGAGCCGACAGCCTCCCTCGACACTGACACCGCTGCCCGCATCTCCCAGGCGATCGCGCCCTGGTTGGAGAGCCGGACGGTCATCGTGGCCGCCCATGCGCCGGTGCTGCTCCCGAGCTTCGACGCCGTTCTCGCGCTGGGTGCACCCTTCCCTATGGTGCCGGCGTCATGAGGACACTGCGACGGGTCCTGTCCCAGCCCGGGACCCCCTATGGGCGCCTGGCCCTGGCCGGACTGCTCGGGTTGGCCTCGGCCGCAGCCACCATCGGGCTCCTGGCCGGCTCGGGGTACGTGCTCGGGCGGGCTGCCCTGCGACCCGGACTGGACTCGCTGGTCGGGATCCTGGCGACCGTCGAGGTCCTGGCCTTCCTGCGCGGGCCGCTGCGCTACGCCGAGCGCCTGGTCGGCCACGATGCCGCCCTGCGCGCGCTGGCCCGCTGGCGCCTCTGGCTCTACGACTGCCTCACCCCGCGCGTCCCGGCCGCACTGGCAGGCTGGCGCAGCGGTGATCTGCTGACCCGGGCCATCGACGATGTCGACACCCTGCAGGACCTCTACCTGCGCACGCTGCTCCCCGTCGCCATCGCCATCGGCTCGGCCGCCGTAGGCGTGGTGGCGGTCGGCCTCGTCATCCCCATGGCAGCCCTCGGCCTCGGCCTCCCGCTGCTGCTGGCCGGTGCCGTTCCGAGCGTGATGGCCTGGCGGCGTCGTGGGGCCGGGGAACGGGCCGAAGCGGCGGCGCTGGCCGGCGACCTGTCGGCCCAGGTCGTCGATGCCATCCACGGCGCACCGGACTTGCTCGCCTTCGGGGCCGGAGAGGCCGCTCTCTTCCGCATTGACGAGACGGCGCGGCGGCTCGATATCCTCGACCGCCGGCACACTCTGTCCGGCACCGTGTCCTCGCTGATCACCCAACTCTGCCTGGCCCTGGCCGTCACGTCGGTGCTGGCCCTGTCGGTGGCGGCTGTGCATGACCACCGTGTAGGTCGGGTAATGGTGGCGGTACTCCCACTGGCCGCGCTGGCCACCTTCGAACCGATCGCCGGCGTGGCCCAGGCCGTCGCCCGTGCCCAGTCCGTGCGGGCGGCAGCTCACCGACTCTTGGCCCTCGATGAGGTGCCGATACCGGTGCATGACCCCGGCCTCCCGCAGCACCTCGGGTCCGGGGTGCCTGACGTCGCCTTCCACCAGGCCTCGCTCCGCTACGCCGCCGGTCTGCCCAGGGCGCTCGACCAGGTGAGCCTCCATGTGGCCGCCGGGGCCCGGGTGACCATCACGGGTTCAAGCGGGGCCGGCAAGTCCAGCCTGGTCAACGCCCTCCTGCGCTTCTGGCCGCTCGAGAGTGGCACGGTGGCTGTCGGAGGGATCGACACGGACCGGCTGGCCCAGTCCGAGGTCAGGGCTACCTGCGCCCTGGTCGACCAGCGCGCGCAGCTCTTCGCAGGCACATTGCGGTCCAACGTGACGCTGGGCCGACCTGAAGCCACGGAGGCCGAAGTGAATGCCGCCCTGGCCGCCGCACAGCTGGAGGGGTGGGTGGCCACGCTCCCGGCCGGTCTCGAGACTCCCGTCGGGGACGATGGCGTGTCCATCTCGGGGGGCGAACGGAGACGGGTGGCGGTGGCCCGTGCCCTGCTCGCCCCGGCCCGGGTCCTGATCCTCGATGAGCCCACCAGCGGACTCGACGCCACCCAGGCCGACCTTCTCTTGGATACCGCCTTGGCCGCCGCCAGCGACCGCAGCGTGCTGCTCATCACCCACCGAGCGGCTGAAGCGGGGCGGTGCGACACCACGGTCACCCTGGAAGCAGGTCGCGTCACCAATTGACAGTTCCGGCTGCCCGACGTGGTGCTAGCACCAGAGGGATTGCGAGTGGTAACCACCTTTGCACTCCTCTCTCGTGAGGAAAGACTGGAAACATCGCGATGACGTGAGGAGGATCTTTGGGGGCAGTCAGGATGGTGTTCCAGGCCGAACTGCGCCGGCGCCTCCGGTCCTGGCTGGCCCTGGCGATTCTGATCAGCGTCGTTGGGGGGCTGGTACTCGCCGCCACGGCCGCGGGTCGTCGTACGGCATCGGCGTTTCCCCGATTTGTCGCAGCGCACGGATTCGATGCCGTCGTCTACGCCACCCGACCGGTACCAGAGGTCGCCAAGCTCCCTGAGGTCAGCTCGACGACAGAGTTGATTCTCCTCGACAGTGGTCGAGCGACATGCCAGTGCACCCGGCCGATCAGTTCGTCGGCGAACCTGACTGTGGAAGTCGTGGCGCCGGGAGCCCGGTCGCCCTTCCACCTCGTCTCGGGCCAGTTGCCTGACCCGTCGGCTCCCGACCAGGTGTTGGCCTCGTTCACCTTGCAACAGGATTACGGAGTGCAGGTGGGAACCGTGATCCACGTCCCGTTCGAAGCACCGTCACAAGCCGCGGACTTCAACAACCCCAATACCGGGCTGCCACCACCCAGGGGTCCGGCCGTCGCCTTCCATGTCGTCGGGATTGAAGCCAGCGAGTTCGAGTTCCCTTCGGGGAGCACACCCGTCTACGTCCTCTACGCCAACCAGGCGTTCGCACGCACCGTGCTGCCGCGGACGGCGATGAACTTTCAGTACGACGTCCGCCTTCGGCACGGTGCGGCTGACCTTCCTCGATTCGGCCGTCAGAGCGGAGCCCTGAACCTGGGTAGCGGGACGGTGGGCTACTCGAGTGAGGACGGGCAAGCGGCCGCGGTTGAGTCTGGGATCCATCCCCAGGCCATCGGGTGGTGGATTCTCGCCGGCCTGGCCGCCCTGATCGGACTGGCGGTGGCCGGTCAGGCCCTCTCACGTCAGAGCACCGTGGAGAGCGAGGACTATCCGACGATGGCGGCCATCGGGGTAGATCGGCAGCAGCTCTTCGCCCTCGGCATGGCACGGAATTTTGTGGTGGGCCTGGCCGGTGGGGCCGGCGCCGTCGCCATCGCCGCCGCGCTGTCCCCGCTGGCACCACTGGGCGAGGCTCGCCTTGCCGAGATCTCCACCGGCATCACCTTCGACACGTTCGTGCTCCCGTTGGGAGCGCTCGGCACGGTGGTGGTGGTCCTGGCGCTCGGAATGTGGCCGGCGGCACGGGCGGCCCGTAGCTTGGCGCCCGACGACCGGGCCGTTCCCACCCGCCCTTCCGCCGTGGTGACGCACTTGGCGGGCGCCGGGGCACCACCGAGCGCAGTGATGGGGGTCCGCAACGCCCTGGAGCGAAGGTCGGCCGGGGCCACCGTGCCCCTGGGCTCCGCCGTCCTCGGCATGGTCATGGCCGTGATGGCCCTCTGCGGGACCGCGGTCTTCGGTTCCAGCCTTTCGCACCTCACGGCCACGCCTAAGCTCTACGGCCACCCCGAGCAGCTCCAATTTGATCCGGTAGATTCGGGCCTCCTCAAAAACCTTGAACACAACAGAGCCGTCACCGGGATCACCGTCGGCGTTGGCTCGGGGGAGCTCGTGATCAACAAGGTGACCGTGGGCGCCATCGCCGGTACCGCCCGTCGGGGGCCACTGCTCTTCTCGCCTGTCTCCGGACACCTTCCGGTGGGCGACAATCAGATCGGTCTTGGTGGCACCACGATGCGGCAGGTCGGAGCGCATGTGGGTTCGGTCGTCTCTGTCACGGTGACGACACACTCGGGGCGCAAACGAACAGTGCCGTTCCGAGTCGTCTCCCAAGATTCCTTTCCGGTCTTCTTCGGATTCGTGAGCCTCGGCACCGGCGCCATGACCACAAACTCCGGCATCCAGCGCGCCCTGTGCCCTCCGGGCCCACAGCTGGCCTTGTGCCGGATGAAGGTGGCTGGGGACCTCAAGGGGGGGACCTGGGTCAGCTTCGTGCCCGGGCAGCGTGGGAAGGACGCCATGAGCCACTATCTCGCCGCCTACCCGTCCATCACGACGGTGCCGGGCCCTCCGACGTCCCTGATCAATTTCGGCCAGGCGGTCAACTTCCCGCTCATCTTCGGCGCCATGTTGGCCTTGTTCGGTGCCGCCACCCTTACGCACCTGCTCGTGGTGAGCGTCGCCCGCCGTCGACGGGAAGTCGGGCTCCTCAAGGTGCTTGGCTTCGTCAACAGCCAGGTCGTTTCGACCGTGGCCTGGCAAGCGACGACGTTGGCGGTGGTCGGCATCGTCGTCGGCGTCCCGCTCGGAGTGGTGATCGGCCAGGCGGTGTGGAAGGCGTTCGCCGACAACCTGGGCGTCGTCCCGGTCGCCGTGGTGCCGAACCTGCTCGTGGCCGCCTTGGCCGCAAGCGTCCTCGTGGTCGCCAATGGCATCGCCTTGGCCCCGGCGCTGGTGGCCACACGGTCCAAGGCGGGCGATCTCCTGCGGGCGCCCCGACTCAATGCCGTGTGATCCGAGAAGAAGTCCCGGAGGGATGGTCGGCTCGGGTGTGACGCCTACCCCGGCTGCTCCCCCTCCGTATGCTCCATGCGGCTCCGGATCTCCACCAGGGAGGGGGCGGGGTACTCGGCGGTGCCAGGCCGCCAGCCCGCGGCCACCTTCTGCATCCCGATACCGTCTTCGGCCCACAAGTGGCAGGTGTTGGTCAGCCAGGGCAACCCGCCCTCGCCAATAGTGGGTTCGCCGTCCCCGACCTCGATGCGCCGGGCGGCGGACGAGGTCACTGCTTGAATCACGATCGGGCCGAGGGCGCGGGCCAGGAATTCGAGATGGCTGCACCCCCGCTGGCGCCCGAAGCGCTCCTGCACGGCACTGCTGTAGCCGCGCGAGACGGAGAGGCCCACCAGATCGCTGAAGGAAGGCTCAATGGTCGGGCACTCGGCATGGGGGAACGTGCGCATGTCGGCCGCGGCGTCGACGATGACCAGGTCGGACCGGCGCACCACGATCCCCAGCTCCATGCGGTGCAGGTCCCGGGGCCCGAGGGACCCCGAGGCCCACGGCCGCTGGTCGTGCAGGGTGCCGATGACGACGTGGTACTCGTCCCGCTCGAACACCCGCATATCGATGGTGCGCCGGTGGACGGGGTGCTCCGCCGCATCGGCCGCGGGACGGAGACCGGCGAGGGAGGGCGGGTCAGGCACCGGGTGATTGTGGCGTGCCGGGCCGCCCCGGCGCCACCTCGTTGAACCCGTGCAGGATGGGCATGCTTTGGTTCTCGTTCCAGCCGATGCGCGTCACCGAGGCGGTCTTGAGGTGGAGACGCCAGTAGAGGTCCTGGGCACCGAGGGCCCAGGCCACGGCGGCCTTGATGGGCGTGACGTGGCTGATCACCACCACGTCGCCGTCGGCCCGCCGCGCCCCGGCGCCGTCGGTCGCGAACAGCTGCCCGCAGGCGGCCGCCACCCGCTCCCCCGCCTCGGCCAACGTCTCGCCCCCCTCGGGGCGGAACCACGGATCGCTGCGCCACTGCTGCCACACGGCGGCCGGGATGCCGTGCAGGGGTTGGCCCTCGAACTCGCCGTAGTCGACCTCGATCCAGCGGTCGTCGATGGCAACCGGGACCTCGAGGCCGAGCAACGCCGCCGTGTCACGGGCCCGGCTCAGCGGGCTGCTGATGAGCTCGACCACCGGTGCGTGCAGGAGCCGGCGCGCGCTGGTCACCTGCGCTTTGCCCTCGGCGGTCAGATCGGCATCGGTGCGGCCGAGCAGGAGCCCCTGCGCGTTGGCCACCGACTCGCCGTGCCGCACCAGGATCAACATGGGGTGATCAGCTGGGGACCAGTATGCGCCCGCACTGGTCGCAGGTGACCACGGTGTCGCGGGCCAGGGCGCGGATCTTCTCGACCTCAACCGATGACAGCTCCAGGTGGCATCCGTCACAGCGGTGGCCGATGAGGCGAGCCGCCCCGGTGCCCTTGAGGCGGGCCCGCAAGGTCTCGTAGTGGTCCGACAGCGCGGTCGGGAGCAGCGCCGCTTGGGCGGCACGCGCCGTGATGGCCGCCGCCAACTCGGCGTCGATCTCCGTCTCGCCGTCCGCCATCACAATCCGGAGCGCGTCGGCCTCGCCCGCCAGCGGCGTTTGCCGTGTGCTCAGCGCAGCCAACTCGGCATCAATGGGCTCCTGCTCGACCATGGCGGCCAGCTCCAGCTCCTCCAGGCCGGCCCGCCGCACGACCAGATGGCGCACCTCCTCATCCATGGCCTGGAGGTCGCGGGTCGACGAGCCGCGGGCGGCGTACATGCGCTGCTCAATGCTGCCGCGCCGCTCGTTGATCACGGCGATCTGCTCTTCCAGGTCCTTCTGAGTGGCCACCAGGGCGGCCCGCCGCGCCCGGGCGTCCGCCTGTTCCGCCGCCACTGCGGCCAGGGCAGCCTCCACCGCGACCAGTCCCGACTTCTCGGCCAGCGCGGCGCGCTTGCGCTGCAACTGGGTGATCGCCGTATCGAGGTCCTGCACGGCCAGCAGGCGGTCTAAGTCGTCGCTCACGACAGGGCCTCCCGCAGCTGTCCCCACCCCGCCCGGGCGATGTCGAGCGCGCCGGCCAGCGCTTCGTCAGCCACGGCGGCCGCCTCGTCCCAGCCGTACCAGCGGGCCTCGGGGCTTTCCCCCGGTGGCGGATGCGGATCGGCGTCCGCCCCGCTCACCAGGTAGCGCAGGTCGAGATGGGTGTGGCCGAGGGCCGCCTCATGGACGTCAAGGTGGATCAGGCGCGGCCCACCCGCCGGGTGCTCCACGGCCAGTCCGAGCTCCTCGGTGGCTTCCCGCAGGGCAGCCGTGTGCGGTACCTCGCCGGGGTCGACGTGGCCCCCGGGCTGCATCCAGCGGCCCAGCCGCTTGTGGAGGTGGAGGACCGTGCCCCGGGTGCCCACGACGATGGCCGACGCCGTCACGTGGGTGGGGTCGGCGTGCTCGTCGCACGGGGCGCCCAGGCGCTCGAGCTCGGACAGGAAGCGCTTCTGGGCGGCCACCTCCCGGGGCGATGCGGCGTGATGCCCGCTCACAAGGGCACATAGGTCCACATCGGGGGCGACCATGGGCGCCAGACTTAGCACAGGTGGCCGGTGAGCACGGAGGTCGCGTGCCCGGCGATGTGCACCCGATGGCCGTCCACTCGCACCCACAGCACGGCGCCGCGGGGCGAGACCTGATGGGCGGTGAGCTCGGGGCGGCCCAACGTGGCGGCCCAGTACGGCCCGGCAGAGCACTGGGCCGATCCGGTGGCCGGATCCTCGTCAATGCCCACATTGGGCGCGAAGACCCGGAGCACGTAGTCGGCGCCGGAACCGGGCTCGGCCGGCGCGGTGAGGAGGAGCGCCTTACGGCTCGTGGCCGAAACAGCGGCCAGGTTGGGCCGGTAGGCCCGCACCAGCAGGGCCGAGTCCACGACGACGAAGGCGTAGAAAGCCGTGTGGCCGGTGGTCACGACGGTGGAGGTCTCCCACTCGCCGGCGAGGGATGCCGGGAGTGGTGACTCGGTGATGGGGTCGGCCGGGAAGTCGAGCACGATGAGGTCGCCCTCGAAGGAGGCGATGAGTGGCCCGCTGCGGGTGTGGAAGGTGAGCGGCCCCGCTCCGTCGACCACGCCACTCTGGCGAACAACGTGCGCCGAGGCCAGGGTGGCGTGGCCGCACAGGTCGATCTCAATCGCCGGCGAGAACCAGCGGAGGTCGAAGGCCGACGGGTCGTTGGTGGGGGTGACGAAGGCCGTCTCGGAGATCCCGAGCTCGGCGGCGATGGATTGCATGTGGTCATCGCTCATGGGCTGGTTGAGCAGGCAGACGGCGGCCGGATTGCCCCCGAAGGCCGCATCGCTGAAGGCATCGACCCAGGTGATCGGGGTGGTCATGGTGCCCACGATGCTAAGCGGGAGAGGGCCTCTTCCACGACGTCGTCCCGCTTGCAGGAGGCCCAGCGGTCCAGGGTGCGGCCGGCCGCCGGGTCGCCCTGGTCGTAAATGACCGAGCTCGGGATGACCACCACGCCAGCTCGGAGTCACTCGGACGATGGTATCCGTGCCCTATCCTCTGTCCGGAACGTGCTCACCGTCGCCAACTTCAACATGCACTGCGGGATCGACGGATGGGGTCGACCCTTCGACTTCCTCGGCACCTGCGAGATGCTGGATGCCGATGTCCTCGTGCTCGAGGAGACCTGGACACCCGAACGCGACGTGGCCGGCGGTGGGCAGGCCGCGCTGATCGCCGCCACGTTGGGCTACCAGACCTTCACGTGCGTGATGGCCGAAGGGCGGCGCATCATGCCGCAACCCGGCGCCACGGAGGCCTGGATGCCCCGGCCCGCCTCGGCCGACCGCAACCGGGCGCTCTATTTCGACTGCGTCCGCCCCTTGGCGCCGGCCACCCTGGGCATGGCGCGTTATCGGGAGGCCGAAGCGGGCCACTGGGGCATCGCCGTGCTGGTGCGGTCGGAGCTTCAGGTGGAGGGAACCCGCACGCTGCACCTGGCCCCGCTCGCCCGTGACCGGGTGCGCCGGGCCGCCGTGGTGGTGGACATTCAGCTGGACGGAAGGCCGCTCTCGGTGATCGGCACCCACATGTCCCACCTGCTCATGGGGTCGCACCGGCACTGGGCCGAGCTGCGGCACCTGCTGCGCGTCCAGGCCCGGCCCGATGCGGTGTGGTCGGGGGACATGAACCTGTGGGGCCCACCGCTCCGCGCCCTCTTCCCCGGCTGGCGCCAGGCCGTGAAGGGACCCAGCTGGCCGGCGGCCAAACCCCACAGCCAGATCGACCACATCATCTTCCGGGGGGCCTTGCGGGCCGTCTCGGGTGAGGTCCTGCCGGCGGCCGGATCGGACCACCGGCCCATCCGCGCCCGGATCGAGCCGGCCTAAGCCTGGGCGCGCCGGCTCAGAACCCCGGGGTGTACGGGGGCGCCAGCGCGGTGACAGCCTCGTCGACGGTCGGGTACAGGTGGTCCTTCCCGATGCGGGCCAGGAGGCCGCTCGCCTCGAGGCTCCGGCGCAGGTGCGCGCCGGCCCGGGCCACGCCGAAGGTGATGTGCCGGCGGTCGAGCTCGCCCAGCACCTGGGTCAGGGCACGCGATCCGGTGAAATCGAGATCGTTCATGCCTATGCAGTCGAGCACCAGGACGAGGGGCGTGCCCACAGCCTGCGCCAGAGCGGCCGAGACTTCAGTGCGGAAGTGGTCCGCATTGGCGTACCAGAGAGGAGTCGAGAAAAGGACGACCAGCACCGAGGGCACCTGGGCGGCACCCTGACCGACGTGGAGGGGCGTCCAGCTCGTCGTCCCGGGCATGCGGCCCAGCACGTGGAGCTGGGGGCGCGCCGTTAGCCGGGCCCGGTCGAGGATGGCCAGCCCGACGGCCACGGCGATGCCCTGTTCGACGCCCACGAACGCCACGGTGAGCAGGGTCACCAGGGCCAGCCCGAGCTCGAAGCGATCGAATCTGGCAATGGCCGTCAGGTCGCGCCAGTGGAAGATGCGCGTGGCCACAAAAATGAGGACCGCGGCCAGCGTGGCCAGGGGCACGTCCTTGAGCAGACTGGCTGCCGGGACGAGCAGGATGACCACCGCGGCCGCGCCGAGTCCGGCGGCCTGGGTGCGGCCGCCGGACGACGCCACCGCGCCGGTGCGGGCCGGGCTGGCGTTCACCGGGAACGACCCGATCAGGCCGGCCACGATGCTCCCGGCGCCCACGCCGAGGAAGTCGCGGCCCACATCCACCTGGTAGCCGCCCTGGTCGGCGAAGGAACTGGTGGTGATGGCCGACTGGCTCACGACCACCAGCGCCACCACTGCGGCCAGGGGAGCCAGGTGGCCGAGGGCCGACCACGAGAGCCCGGACAATCCCAGGCGCGGTGCGCCGTGGGCCAACGCTCCGAGTACCGCCACCCCGTGTGCTCCGAGCCCGAGCGCCCCGACGAGCAGCGTCGAGCCGATCAGTCCGGCCAGCGCTCCGGGCAGCTTCCGGTTGATCCGCTCGGCTACGACCACCACGGCCAGCACACCCACGCCGATGCCGATGGTCCAGCCCTGGGCCTGACTGAGGTGGGTGGCCACGTAGGTGACCCGGTGCAGGTTCGTCCCGCCCGAGGCCGGCAGGCCGAAGAAGTCGGGCAGCTGGTGGACGATGATGATCACCGCCACCCCGGCCATGAAGCCGGTCATGATCGGGGCGGACAGGAACTCGGCGATCCAGCCGAGGCGGAGGAGGCCGATGAGAGCCACGATGGACCCCACCATCACGGCCAGAATCCCCACCAGGTTCACGTAGTTGGTGGAGCCCGTCGTGGCCAGGTGGGCGATCCCCACCGCGAAGAGGGGGGCGATGGTCGAGTCGGCGCCCACAGACATCTGGGGGCTCGAACCGAGCAAGGCGAAGAGCAGGGTCCCGGCGGCGAAGGCGTAGAAGCCGGTGATCGGCGGCATCCCCGCCAGACGGGAGGTGGCCAGTTGCTCGGGCACCGCAATGACGAGCAGGGTGATGCCGGCCAGCAGGTCGGGCGTGACCCATGCCGCCTGGTAGCCGCGTAGCGAGGTGAAGACGGGCACCCGGGATCGATGGGGTGGCAAACCGTCCGGCGGCACCACGCCATCATCGCCCATGAGGTGAGGCGGCCTGTGAAATAGTGTCCCCTCCATGAGCGACTACCCCTACGGCGACCGGTTCGCCATCCATCGCAGCCTGCCCGAGGTGGGCCTGACCCGCCCGGAGGTGCTCTCCCAGCTCCACGCCATGGCGAGCGAGGAGGATCAGTTCTGGGAGACCGGCAAGTGCTCGGGGACGATGTACTGCGGCGACCAC
>PNAT01000002.1 GCA_003169675.1 Acidimicrobiaceae bacterium | reverse complement strand
CAGATGATGGAAGAGGTGCGCGCCAGTGGACTCCCGTCCGTGTCGCTCGAGCCGCCCCAGGTGGTGGTGGCCGCTCCCGACCGTCCGGGTCTGCTCTCTTCCGTCGCTGGTGCCCTGGCCCTCCACGGCATGGACGTACGGGCGGCCAACGTGAGTGGCGAGGATGGAGTAGCCGTCGAGCTGTTCACCGTTGAGGTGGCCCGCGGCACCTGGCCGGATACTGCTCGGCTCCGCGAGGATCTGGCGGCGGTCCTGGCCGACCAGTTGGCCATCGGTGAACTCTTGTCCGAACGGGAGCGGGTCTACCCGATGCGGCGGAGGTCGGCGGCCCACGAGCTGGGCACCGATGTGAGCGTGGACAACGATGCGTCGAAGAGCGCCACCGTGCTTGAGGTCAGGGCGCCCGACGAGGTGGGTCTGCTACATCGCATCACCCGAGCCTTGTTCGAGGCCAACCTCGATGTTGTCTCGGCGCGCGTCTCCACCCTGGGCGAGCTTGTCGTGGACGCCTTCTACGTACGAGAGGCCACCGGGGAAAAGGTGACCGACCCGGAGCGTCTCAACGAGATTGCCGCTGCAATTTCGGCCTCCCTGCGATCTTGAGTCCCTGATCACGCTGGTAGAATGTGCGGTGCTATGGCCGCGGGACAGCATGCACAAGCTCGCACAGGTCCACGCCTGTGGTTGATCGTCTCGGTCTGTGCCCTGGCGTTGGCATTGGTGGCCGCCGGCGTCTTCCTGATCTCGCGCAACCGTGACAGCTCAGCCTCGGCCACACCGGTTGCACCGCCGACTCCCTTGACGGTGGTGGCCACCTCGCCGACGGGTGACAACGTTGCCGCCGGCTCCACCATCTCCGTGGACTTTTCAACCGACCTGGCACCGGGGAGCCCCATGCCGATGCTGACGCCGGCGATCGCCGGCCAGTGGTCGGTGCTTTCACCGTCGCTCCTGCAGTATCAAGCGACTGGGCCGCTCGTCCCGGGCGCCACCGAAAACGTCACCATTCCCGGTGGGATCGACGGCGTGGTGGGATCGCGCGGGCAGCATCTCGTGGCCAGCGTCACCGACTCCTTCACGGTCGCCCAAGGTTCCACGCTGCGTCTGCAGCAACTCTTGGCTGAATTGGGCTACCTCCCACTCGCCTTCTCCGCCGCCGTACCCGTTACTTCTCCGACACAGGAGGGCAACGACCAGGTGGGCACATTCACCTGGCGCTGGACAAACCAGCCTGTCTCGTTGACATCGTTATGGATCCCTGGCACGTACAACGTGATCACCAAGGGCGCCGTGATGAACTTCGAATCACAGCACCACCTCAAGACTGACGGACTGGCCGGCCCACAAGTCTGGAGTGATCTCTTGACTGCGGTCCAGAGTGGGGAGGGCAACGCACTCCCCTACGGCTACGTCATCGTGAGCAAGACCTCGCCCGAAACGGCCACCATCTTCAAGGACGGCATCGAGGATTACAGCACCTTGGTCAGCACGGGCGTAGCCGCCGCCCCGACCCCCAGTGGGACGTGGCCGGTCTACCTGCGCTACACGGTCACGACGATGAGCGGAACCAATCCCGACGGTACCAAGTCCGTGGATCCGGGCATCCCATGGGTCAGCTACTTCACCGGTGGTGACGCGCTCCATGGCTTTGTGAGGGGGTCTTACGGCTTCCCCCAGAGCGTCGGCTGCGTCGAGATTCCCGTTGCCCATGCCGCCATCGTGTACCCCCTCACGCCCCTGGGAACGTTGGTCACAGTTCTGTAACTGGGCTGCCCCGAGAGCGGCAGCCCCTTCGACGTAGTCTCTCTCCCCAATGCGAGTAGTCGGTGTCGTCGGCAAGGTTCTCATAGGAGCGGGGGTCGTCCTTCTCCTTTTTGCGGCCTACCAGGTGTGGGGTACCTCAATTCAGGAGGCGCACACCCAAAGCAGCCTGCGCAGCACTCTCGAGCACGAAGCCCAGAACGCCAAGGTGGCGCGGGCTCTGGCCCAAGCGGCCGCGCTCGACAAGCTTCCCACCGGTCCCCCGGTCATAGCCCCCACCAGCGCCGCGCCGGCCGAGGGCACGCCCGTGGGCGAAATCCGCATTCCCGCCATCGGCATCAACCAGGTTGTGGTGGAGGGGACCCAGACACAGGACCTACGCAAGGGTCCGGGCCACTACATCGGAACGCCGCTGCCCGGACAGGCCGGAAACGCTGCCATCGCCGGGCACCGCACCACGTATTAGCACCCCTTCTACAACCTCAACGTCCTCAAGATTGGCGACCCGATCGTCCTCACGACATTTCAGGGAATTTTCGTGTACGACACGGTGCGAAACCAGGTGGTGTCACCTTCGGACGGTACGGTACTCAAGAACGCGTTTGGCGCCTACCTCACGCTGACCACCTGCAACCCTCGCTTCAGCGCATCCACGCGGCTGGTGGTGACGGCCAAGCTGGCCCACTCTCAACTCTTCCCCAACTCAGGTCTCAGCAAAGGCAAGCCCGGCAAGCCGAAAAGTGTTGACCTGGCCGGCAACTCCAATGGCCAGTTTCTCGTCGCTGTGCTGTGGGGGCTGATCGTGGCGATCGCCGGCGGGATCCTCGCCTACCTCCTCGTGAGCGACAACGGCACGCCCAGTTCTGCCAGCCATTCCCAAGCGTCCACGACACCCTCCGCCTCCGCTGCGGTGGTCAGTGCGACCTCGTTCGACCCGCTGGGTGACGGCACCGAGAGCCCCGACCTCGTCGTGAACGCAATCGACGGCGATCCGACGACGAGCTGGACGACCGAGCAGTACGACAACTTCCCCGACGGCGCCAAGAACGGCGTCGGCCTCGCGTTGGACCTGCACGGCGAGTACGACGTGCAGAAGGTGATCGTCGACACCCTGCAGCAGGGTTGGGGCGCGTCGATCTACGTGAGCGAACGGCCCGTGGGAGAGCTCACGACGCTCGACGACTGGGGTCCGGTCCGCGCCCACGGTTCCGACCTCGATCGTTCGCACACCTTCGACACGGGCGGGGTCAAGGGCCGGTCGGTGCTGCTCTGGCTCACGCAGCTCCCGACCGGCGACAACGGTAAGCACTACGTCGCCGTGAGCGAGGTGAGGGTTGCGTGACGACGGTGACGCCGCTCTGGCCGCGCGTGCGTCCGACGGTGATCGCCGCGCCCTCGAAGTGCTGCTCGACCGACACGCCGACCGCATCCACGCCGTGTGCCGACGCATCGTCGCCCATCCCGAGGACGCGCTCGACGCGACCCAGGAGGCGNNGTGCTACCGGATCGCCACCAATGCCGCCCTCGACGAGCTCCGCCGACGCCGACGTCGACCCGTCCCTGCGGACCCCGGCGGACCCGAACCCGTCGCACGTGGTTCGTCGACCGAGGACCGGGTCGCGGCGCGCCTCGACGTCGACCAAGCGCTGCGGGAGGTCCCCGAAGAGTTCCGGGTCGCCGTGGTGCTGCGCGACCTGTGCGACCTCGACTACGCGGAGATCGCCGAGGTGCTCGACGTGC
>PNAT01000008.1 GCA_003169675.1 Acidimicrobiaceae bacterium | reverse complement strand
GGCTTCGCCCGCGCCGGACGGCTGATGGATCTGCTCGAGCGCCGGGGAGTGGTTGGTCCGAGCGAGGGCTCGAAGGTACGTCAGGTGTTGATGACCACCGACGAGCTCGATGCGCTGACACACCGTTGAGTCGGTCCACCCGGGTCCGGTGATGGTGGCACCGTTTCGGCTCGACTCTCTCGAGCAACCTGACCCGGCGCCAATCGGTCGCCACCGTCATGGCGCGCCGTCCCGGAGTCGGCGCTGGGGTCATGGACGCCTGGCGGCGGTGCTGGCTTTCGTCGTGGTCCTGGTGGCGGCCACCTTCGTCATGGTCCGTTTGCGTGCGCCGGCACCGCCCGCCGCCGTGACCTCGACCCTGCGGCCCACCTTCGCCGTGGCGTCGTCCCCGGTGGCACTGCCCTGGCCCACCACGGGCCAGTCCGCCATCGCGGTGCCGTCCATCGGCATTGATGTGACATCGGGACCCGAGCAACCCGTGCCCGTCGCCAGCCTGACCAAGTTGATGACGGCGTACGTCGTTCTCCACGACCATCCACTGGGCTCCGGGCAGGACGGTCCGTCCATCACCATGGGCCAGGCCGACGTGGACGATTTTGACGGTGACGCGACGCATGACCAAGCCAATGCGCAGGTCACCGTGGGTGAAGTCCTGACCGAACGACAGATGATGGGGGGCCTCCTGGTCCATTCGGCCGATAACTACGCCAGCACCCTTGCTCGCTGGGACGCCGGCAGCGTTCCCGCCTTTGTGGCCGAGATGAACCGGGCCGCCGCACAGCTCGGGATGGACCACACGCACTTCGCCGATCCCAGTGGTTTTGATCCGGCTTCGCCGTCCACGGCCGGTGACCTCTTGAAGGTGGCCGCGCCCGATATGGACAATCCCACCTTTGCCTCCATTGTGCAGATGGCATCGATCACGCTGCCGGTGGCCGGCACGATCTCGACGTACACACCTTTGCTTGGTGTCCAAGGTGTGATCGGTGTGAAGTCGGGCTTTACCGTCGCCGCCGGGGGCTGTGATGTCCTGGCTGTGTTGCGGCGGGTGCACGGACTGCCCGTCCTCATCCTCAGTGCGGTGACCGGGCAGATCAGTCCTAATGTGCTCCCGTCGGCTGGTTTGAGGGCCCTCAATTTGGCCAACGCCGTGGGCACTTCCATCGGCTCGACTTCTATCATCCGCTCCGGCACAATCGTGGCGCATGTCACGGTGGCCGGCCGTACGGTCGATGCCGCCGTGGAGTCGTCGGGCACCGTACTGAGCTGGCCCGGAGTCGAGACCACCCGGATCCTGGTCTCGACCCGTTGGGTCACCGCAGGCGCCAAACGAGGTACCCGGATCGGAACCGTCGTGGTGGCCCTGGGCACCCAACGTCTCATGATCCCTGTTCGGCTGCGTCAGGACATTCCCAAGGAGACCCTGCGCCAACGCATACTCTAACGACGTGCGCGCCCGAGCTCCTGCTTCGTCGGCGAACCTGGGACCGGGATTCGATGTGCTCGCAATCGCACTGGACTGCTACGTCCAGGTTGAGGTGGAACAAGCGTCATCGCTCATTGTCCGCAGCGAGGGCGAAGGGGCCGGACTCTTTCATGATGCGTCACACCTGGCAGCCCGGGTGGCCATCGAAGTGGTCGGTCACGACCGTCTTGCCGTCACTGTGCGTTCGCAGATCCCGGTCTCGCGCGGCCTGGGGTCTTCGGCTGCGCTGGCCGCCGCCGCCGCCGCGGCGGCGGGAGCCGAGGATCCCTTTACCATCGCCGCCGCCTGGGACGGCCATCCCGAGTACGCGGCAGCCAGCGTCTTCGGCGGACTGGTGGCCGCCACCATGATTGATGACCAGGCCCACGCCGCCCGCCTTCCCCTCAGCGAGGAGCTCGCCTTCGTGGTGATCGTCCCTGACCGTCCCCTGGCCACCGCCGATGCACGACGGGTCCTGGCCCACACCATCTCCCGGGCTGACGCGACGTTCAACCTGGGACGGATGGGCCTGCTGCTGGCCGGTCTGGCCGAGCCGTCACTCCTTACTCCGCACGCCACGGCCGATCGCCTCCATCAAGAGGCGCGTACGGCGCTTTTCCCAGAGGCACCGGGACTTCTTGATGCGCTTGTTGCGGCGGGCGCACTGGCCACGTGTTGGTCCGGCGCGGGGCCGTCGCTGTTGGGGATCACCACCGAGTCTGCGCTGCCGTCGGTCCATTCGGGTGCGGAAGGTGCACTCACCGCGTCAGGTGTGCCTGGACGCGTGCTCCGGCTTCGTGCGGACCGCAAAGGCCTCGTCTACGGGGACGAAGCGGAGCGTCCGAACTGACTCAGTGGGCGAAGCCGTTGTTGCATTGGACCGGCGGCGGCGGTGACCACTGCGGTGGCGGTGGATCGGAGGAGGGCGGGAAAGGCCCCAACTGCGGCGCCGTAGACTCGAACCGATGCCCAAGACCTTCATCATCCGGACCTTTGGGTGTCAGATGAACGAGCACGACTCCGAACGCCTGGCCGGACTGCTCGTGGCCGACGGCATGGAGCCGACCGACGACATGGGTAAGGCCGACGTGGTGGTGCTCAAT
>PNAT01000164.1 GCA_003169675.1 Acidimicrobiaceae bacterium | reverse complement strand
GCCGAGCAGGCCGAGCAGGCCGAAGAGTGGATGGAAGCGTGAGTCGCTACGGCATCACCATTCCCTTCGACGGCGTTCCCCTCCACGCCCACCGGGAATGGTTCGCCACTCTGCGTGAGCTCGGCTACACCGACGTCTGGTCAGCCGAAGTCGACGGATCCGACGGCTTCACCCCCCTGGCCCTGGCCGCCGCCTGGGAGCCCGAGCTCAAGCTGGGGGTGGCCATCACGCCGGCCTACACCCGCGGCCCCGCCCTCCTGGCCCAGAGCGTCGCCTCCATCGCCGACGCGGCCCCGGGCCAGTTCGCCTTTGGGCTCGGTGCATCCTCGGAGATCATCGTGGCCGGCTGGAACGGCTTGGCCTTCGAGAACCAGTACCGCCGGGTGCGTGACACCCTGCGCTTCCTTCGCCTTGCCCTCACCGGTGAGAAGATCACGCAGAGCTACGACACCTTCACCGTGCGGGGCTTCCGCCTGGCCCGCATTCCCGAGCAACTCCCCCCTCTCTACCTGGCCGCCCTGCGCCCCGGGATGCTCCATCTGGCCGGCAAGGAGGCGGACGGCGCCATCCTGAACTGGCTGGCCGCCGACGATGTGCCCAAAGCCGTGGCCGAAGTCGACCAGAGCGGCGGCCCGGGCAAGGAGATCGTGGCCCGCATCTTCGTCATCCCCCACGAGGACCCCGATGTCGCCCGAGCGATCGGGCGCCGCATGATCACCGCCTATCTCAATGTCGAGGCCTACGCCGACTTCCACCGTTGGCTGGGCCGGGGCCCCGCCCTCAAGCCCATGTGGGACGCCTGGGCCGCCGGCGACCGCAAGGGCGCGCTGGCCGCCATTCCCGACGAGGTGGTGGACGACCTGGTCGTGCACGGTTCGCTGGCCCAGTGCCGGGCGCACGTGCGGCGATACATGGACAACGGGGTGACCATTCCCGCCCTTGCCCTCGTCCCCCTTGGAGTCGACCTGGCCGATGCCGTGGCCGGCCTGTCCCCCTCGGCGGCCTGAGTGGACTTCCGCACCACTCCCGTGGCCGACCTGGCTCGCTCGGTGCAGGCCAAGGAGATCAGCGCCCGCGAGCTGGCGCAGGCGGCGCTGGACCGGATCGGGGCACTGGACCCCACCTACAACGCCTTCGTGGCCGTCGATGGTGAGCGGGCACTGGTGGAGGCCGCCGCGATGGATGAGCGCATCGCATCGGGCAGCGACCCCGGACCATTGGCTGGCATCCCCATCGGGGTGAAGGACACCCAGGACGCCCTGGGCTACCGCACCACCCATGGCTCCGTGCTCTTCGCCGACGCTCCGGCCGCCACGACCGACAACCCGTTCGTGGCCCGGCTGCGGGCGGCGGGCTGCGTCGTGGTCGGCAAGACCAACACACCCGAGTTCGCCTGGTGCGCCAACACGGCAAACGCCGTGTTCGGCCCCACGTCCAACCCCTTCGACACGGACCGGGGCCCCGGTGGGTCCTCGGGTGGGTCGGCGGCCGCGCTGGCGGCGGGCATGGTGCCGCTGGCCACCGGCTCCGACGGCGGCGGTTCCATCCGTATCCCCTCGGCCTGTTGCGGCCTCTCGGGCATGAAGCCGTCATTGGGGCGCGTCCCCGGAGGTGGCACCGAACCCCCAGGGTGGCTCGACCTCTCCACCAACGGCCCCATGGCCCGCCGCATCGCCGACGTCACCCGGGCGCTCGATGTGGCCGTCGGCCCCGACCCCACAGACCTGCGCGCCCTCCCTCGCCCCGAGGCTTCGTGGTTGGCCGCGCTGGAGGATCCCCACGTGCCGGTCAAGGTGGTCTGGGCCCCCACCCTGGGGTACGCAACCGTTGACGCCGAAGTCTTGGCGATGTGCGAGCGGGCCGTCGGCGTCATTGAGTCGTTGGGCGCCGAGGTGACCGTGGTGGAGTCCGTCTTCGACGCCGACCCCGTCGACGATTTCCTCACCCTCATGGGGGCGTGCCAACTGCGCACCATGCGACCGCACATGGGCCATGCGCGATGGGAGGAGGTGGACCCTGTGCTGCGCCTCATCGTGGACAACGCCGAGTCCACCACCGCCGAGCAGCTGCTAGGGATCTTCGACCGCTTCCACCGGATGAACCTGCGCCTGGTCGAACTGTTCCGCAAGGCCCGGATCCTGATCACACCCACCTGTTCAGGAGTGGCGCCGCTCGTGGGCGACCTCATGAGCACGGTCAACGGTGAGTCGGAGGCGAACTGGGTGCAGTTCACCTACCCCTTCAACATGACCCGTTCGCCGGCCGCCACCGTGTGTGTGGGGTTGAGCGATGGCGGGCTGCCGGTGGGGCTGCAGTTGATCGGGCCCCAGCACGGCGACCTCGTGGTTTTACGTACTGCCGCCGCGTTGGAAGCAGCCTTGGACGTTGACGCGCTCGCCACCCTGCCCGTTTGATCTCCCTCCACTGTTCCGACCCGAAAGGAGCCTGCCGCCATGTCGATCGCCAGTGAAGAGGACGTCGTGCGCCTCGTCCGTCCCGAGGACGCTCCGTGGGCCGACACCGGCATCGGCGTGCTGCTCAAGGTGGTGCGCTTCGATTCACTGCGTGGGACCTGGGTCATCCTCAATCGCTTCCGGCCCGGCGTCCTGCTGCAGACCCACCGGCACACCGGCTCGGTCGACGCCTACACCTCGGCCGGCCGGTGGCACTACATGGAATACGACTTCTGGGTGACCGAGGGGTGCTATTTGTACGAGGCCGCCAACTCGGTGCACACGCTGCACGTGCCCGACGACAACACGGGAGACACCGATGTGTGCTTCGTCATTGAGGGTGCGCTGTTGAACTTGGCCGCCGACGGTTCGGTGGAGTCGGTCACCGACGGTCCGGCGATACTGGCCGCCTACTACGCCATGCTCGAAGCCCAGGGTGATCCGCGGCCCAACGGCCTCATCGTGTGAGTCGGGCCGGGCCGTCGCCAGACGCCGGCCGCCTCACCGACCCGGAGCTGTACCAGGGCGGCGATCCCTTCGCGTTGTATGCCGCGCTGCGCCGTGAGTCCCCGGTGGCGTGGGTCGAGTCCACGGGCGAGCATGGTGGCTTCTGGGCCGTGACCACCCATCCCGAGGTGTCCGCCATCGGCGCCGACCCGGAGGGTTTCTGCTCGTCCCGCGGCATCCTGGTCGACGAGATCGGCACCACCTACGACTCGCCGCCCACCATGATGCACACCGACCCGCCGCAGCACACCCGCTACCGGCGCCTCGTCCAGCCCGGGTTCAAGCCGTCCATGGTGCGTCTGATGGAGGCCGGTGTGGCGGCCAAGGCGCGTGGCCTCATTGACGCGATCGTCCCGGGCGAGGCGGTGGACATCGTGCCGGTGCTGTCCGTTCCCTTCCCGCTCCTGGTGATCTGCGAGCTGCTGGGCGTCGACGGCACCTTGTGGCCCCGCTTCTACGAGTGGTCAGAGGCGGTGATCCCGGGCGAGAGCGAGCGGTCGGCCGAGGACCGGGCGCGGTTGCAGGTCGAGATGTGGGAGTACCTGATCGGCGTGGCCGATGAGCGCCGGGTGGCGCCGGCCGATGACCTGGTGTCGGTGCTGGCCACCGCCGGAGGATCGGGCGGCGACCAGCTCAGCGAGGCCGAGCTGGCCATGTTCTTGATCCAGTTGCTGGTGGCGGGCAACGAGACCACCCGCAATCTGCTTTCGGGCGGGCTGGCCGCGCTGTCCGAGCATCCCGCCCAGTGGGCTGCCATGCGGGGCGATCGGACGCTGGTCCCGGCGGCGGTGGAGGAGCTCCTGCGCTGGACCACGCCCGTGATCTCCTTTATGCGGACGGCCACCCGGCCCTCGATCCTGCGGGGCCAGGACATCGCCGAGGGTGATCCAGTCCTGCTCGTGTACGCCTCGGCCAACCGGGACGAGGACGTCTTCGGGGACGACGCCGACCGGCTGCGTATCGAGCGCCATCCCAACCCGCACGTGAGCTTCGGGTTCGGCCCGCACTTCTGCCTGGGCGCCGCTCTGGCCCGCCTGGAGGCTCGCATCGTCTTGGACCAGCTGCTCGACCGCTTTGGCGGTGTGGAGCCGGCGGGAACGGTGGAGCGCACGCCCAGCTCCGTCATCGCCGGCATCCGGCACGCCCCGCTCGTCTTCAGTCGATAGGGACAGGCTCAGTGGATGTGGTGCCCCACCACGCTGAACCACTCGACCCGTGTCGGGTCGGACGCTCCGGCCCCGCCCAGAGCCGGGCCGAGGCGCGACGACATGAAGGCCACCTGCGAAGCCTGCGAGTCCCACACCTCGACCACCACATGGGCGCCATTGCTGCGGGGGGCGCCCATGTGGCTGATCAGGCCAGCCGGCCAGTCACCCTCACCGGTGACGGGATCGACCCCGAGGGCAGTGTTAACCGCGTTGTATTGCTCGATCGTGGCGCCCCCGAACTCCAACAACAATGCTTCCGACATGGCTCGGTCTCTCCTTTACTTCCGCCACCGCCGCACCCGAGGACGGCCCTACGCGTCCACCGTCAACGTCTCCAGCAGGTCGGCGAACCGCCGCTGGGCCTCCGCCCGGCGGGTCGGGATGTGCTCTGTCGGCACCTCGGTCGCCACGTAGCCCTTCAACACCCGGCGGGCCACGGTCTGGCGGTGCACCTCGTCGGGACCGTCATACAGTCGGGCGGCACGAGCAGCGCGGTACATCGACTCCAGCGGCAGGTCACACGAGTACCCCAGCGACCCGTGCACCTGCAGTGCCCGGTCGATCACGTTGTAGAGGACCGCAGCGCCGAAGTACTTGATCATGGCGATCTCGACCCGGGCCGCCGCCTGCCCTTCCCGATCCATCTTCCAGGCGGCCTGCAGCGTCATCAACCGGGCGGCGTGCATCTCGGCCAGGGAGTCGGCCACCCAGTTCTGGATGGTCTGCTTCTCGGCCAGGAACGAACCGTGGGCGTAGCGGGAGACCGCCCGCTCGCACAGCATGTCGAAGGCCCGCCGGGACTGGCCCAGCCAGCGCATGCAGTGATGGATGCGGCCCGGTCCCAGCCGCTGCTGGGCCAGCTGGAAGCCGTCACCCTCCCGGCCGATCAGGTTCCCTGCCGGCACCCGCACATCTGAATACACGATCTCCGCATGGTTGCCAAACCGCCCGTACGGCGTGTGCGGGTCCTCCATGGTCGACACGTCCCGCACGATGTCGACCCCCGGCGTCGTCACCGGCACGATCAGCATCGACGACCCCTGGTACGGGTGGATGTCCGGATTCGTCACGGCCATGACGATCAGGAAGTCGGCCACCGACCCGTTGGAGGTGAACCACTTGTGGCCGTTGATGACGTACTCGTCGCCGTCCCTGACCGCTGTGGTCTTCAACAAGGTCGGATCCGACCCCGCCGTGTGGGGCTCGGTCATGGAGAAGGCGCTGCGCAGGTCGCCGTCGAGCAGGGGCTGCAGCCACTCACGGCGCTGCTCCTCATTCCCCGAGGACTCGATCCCCACCGCCAGCAACTCGGCGTTGCCCGAATCCGGCGCATTGTTGCCGAACACCACCGGCGCCAGCGGCGACTGGCCCAGGATCTCGTGCATCAGCCCCAGCCGCACCTGCCCGAAGCCCATGCCTCCCAGGTCCGGTGGCAGGTGGGCGGCCCACAGCCCCTGCGCCTTGACTTGCTCCTGCAACGGGCGCACGGCCACCCGCACCTGTTCGTAGGTCAGCTCGAGCGTCTCGAGGGGGAACACCTCCTCCTTGACGAAGCCGCGCATCCAGTCCAGCTTCTCCTCGAACTCGGGTTCGGTCGAGAAATCCCAGGCCATCGTCGTCTCCTCCGTGCACTCCGGCCGGCTACCGGAGGACCACACCCTGCCACTACCGTGTGCGCCGTGCCCAACGCCAGCCCCGTGACCTTCCGCACGGCCCCTTCGGAGGTGCCGCCTCCGCCCCAGGTCGCCCTTTCGGAGGCGGAACGGGCCGCCATCTCCCACGCCGAGCGCGCCCTGCTCGACGAGCGTCGCCTGCTCACCGGCGACGAACTGTCCGCCCTGGCCGCCCTGCCAGACGGTGCGGTGATGGCTCTGGCCTCGCTGGCGCACCAGGTGCGCCTGACGTGGTGCGGCCCCGAAGTCGAAATCGAAGGCATCCTCTCCGCCAAGACCGGCGGCTGCCCCGAGGACTGCCATTTCTGTTCCCAGTCCTCACGGTTCGACACGCCAGTCAAGGCCACCCCCTTCCTCGATACCACCGAAGTCCTCGCCGCCGCCCGCGAGACCGCCGCCCTCGGCGCCTCCGAGTTCTGCCTCGTCCTGGCCGTGCGGGGCCCCGACGAGCGCACCATGCAGCGCCTGCTCGAACTGGTCCCACTGATCAAAAGCGACACAGGCCTGAATGTGGCCGTCAGCGCGGGCATCCTCACCGAAGAGCAGGCCCAACGACTGGCCCACGGCGGCGTGCACCGCTACAACCACAACGTCGAGACGGCCCGCTCCTACTTCCCGTCCATCGTCACCACCCACACCTGGGACGAGCGGGCGGACACCTGCCGCCTGGTGCGGGAACACGGGATGGAGCTGTGCTGCGGCGCCCTCATCGGCATGGGCGAGACCGACGCCCAGCGCGTCGAACTCCTCATCCAATTACAAGAGCTCGAACCCACCGAGGTGCCGATCAATTTCCTCAACCCCCGTCCCGGCACTCCCCTCGGCGACCGCCCGATCGTCGGCGCCTGGGAGGCCGTCCGCTGGATCGCCCTCTTCCGACTGGCGCTGCCCTCGGTCATCCTGCGCTACGCCGGCGGCCGCGAGGTCACGCTGCGCGACCTGCAGGCCATCGGCATGACGGCCGGCATCAACGCGCTCATAGTGGGCAATTACCTCACCACCCTCGGCCGCTCCTCCGACGAGGACCTCCAGATGCTGGCCGACCTGCGCATGCCCATCGGCGCCCTCACCGCCGCCATCTGAATGCCGGCCGGCGCCCATTGCACGGGCTGCGGTCGTGACGCGGCGGAGTGCACCGGCTGCGGGCGCGCGCTCGACCCACCGAGATTCTGCCCTGACTGTGGACGGCGCATGGCCGTGACGGTGATCCCCACCGGTTGGGTGGCCCGCTGCCGGGACCACGCCGAAATCCGCTCCGCCTAAGTCCCGCTCAACGCCGCAGCGGCACCCGCGCTCCCCGCCAGGTGGGCGACGGCACCGACGTCATCTCCCGGCCATGGGGACTGCGGAAGGTCATCACGTCGTCGGCACTCCCTTTCATCTTCCATCCGAGCTCGTGCACGGCACGGTGATGACGACCACACAAGGTGATCAAGTTGTCCTGATTGGTCTGGCCGCCCTTGACCCAGTGCGTGACGTGGTGCACGTGGGTGAAGTCGGCGAAGCAACACCCGGGGAAACGGCACCCCTTGTCACGGCGGGCGATCTCAATGCGTTGGGCCGTCGTCGGATCACGCCGGGCCCTGCCCTGGTCGAGGATGGAGCCGTCGGCTCGCTCGACGGAGAAGGTGATGTCGGCGTCGCAGGCCAACCGGCGGGCCACCCCGGCCGAGATCGGACCGACGCCCTGGATTGCAGCCACGCCAGCACCCTTGGAACCCATGAGGAGACTCAGCGGGGCGTGGACCACCACCGTGGGCCGGCTGGAAGTGCCGCGCTTCGGCACTCCGCCAACCCGGAAGAGGTCCATCAACGCGTCGTAAAGGCGCTGGTCGAACGGTATGTACCCGACGGGGTCGGTCACGCCCACCCCGTCAACCCCAGACCCGCCCGAGTCCATGAAGCTCTTCACAGCCGCCTTCGCTTCTGCATAGTCGTCCTTGGTGAACGCCATCCACATGGTCTGGCGGGCATCGTTGAACCGAAGTGAGCGGAACTCGTACTCCCTGGCCGCAGCCCCGTCCGCCCCGGCCGCAGACTCAAGTTCCGCCTTGTGCCACTCGACCAGTTCACCGGCCTGCTTGACGCTCCAGTGCTCCGCCGCCGAGGCCAACGTGGCATCGGACTCCTCCGTGGCGACCTCGGCCAACGGTGCCACCAGGTCCAGCGGGAGCTGGCCCGAGGCCAGCCCCTCGGCCAAGCCGGGCAGGGCGCCCAGGCGGGCGGCGGCCCGCACCCATTGGCGAGCGGTGGCGGCGCTGACCCGGCACTCCTCGGTGACCCACGCCACCATCGATACGGCTCCATCGCCGCGCCACCCCTCAGCCCGGTCGAACTCTGCGATATCCGCCAACAGGTCGGCCTGCAGCGCCGAGATGGCCCGCCCGCGCGCCACCATCCGGGACGCCAGCTCCTGCGATCGTGCGTCGCCGCCAAAGTTCCGGCACGGCGGTCGGCGCCGCATGGCGGCGGTGTTCATGGCCATGGACCCATTGTCGCGGCGGGGTGTATCACGCGACGCGGGCCGTTCGGATTCGGCGCCGAGGTTGGCCCCGCTTAGGCCGAACTGCCTCGGACGAGGGCGCCTAACCTCGCCTCCCCGCCCGGAAGCGCCACCACGACCAGGCCGTCGCGCTCGGACAGCCACTGCCGATTGCGCACATGCACCTCGTTGGAGCCGTCGAAGCGATTCAAGATCACGATGACATCTTCCGGCACGACGCCGACCGTTAGGCGAACCGAGTTGATGGTCCCGAGCCCGGCATCGGCCACCAGCAGCACCAGATCGGGCTGCAGGGCCTGGCACAGAGCGACGCAGTCGCCGTCGCAGGCGATCGGCGAGCGCGCCCCACCCGCCGTCTCAATCAGTCCGACCTCAACGGCTCCGCCGGCCGGCCAGGCGACCTCGCCCACCAGCTCGGCCACCGAGAAGGCTGGGCGACCCAGCACCTCGGCCGCCATCGGCGGAGCCATGGCCGCCTCGTACCAGCGATGCGGAGGGCACACGACCTCGGGGGCCTCGCCAGTCGCCATCCCAAGCACCGCCGCGTCGCGGTCCGCCGGATCATCCCCCGCCGCGAAGGACTGGGCCGGCTTGCGGGCGGCCACGGTCACTCCCGCCTCACGGAGCCCCGTGAGGAGACGGGCGGAAACCCACGTCTTCCCGACCTCGGTACCGGTGCCCACCACCACCACGACCCGCTGGGGACGCATGGCGGTCAGCGGCTGGGTGTGGCAGCGGGCGCGGGTGACGGCACCATCGACTCGAGGGCGCCGATCAGACGGGTGACGTCCACGTCCCGATGCGCCGCCGACAGCGTGACCCGCAGGCGGCTGGTTCCTACCGGGACGGTGGGCGGGCGGATGGCCGGGACCCACAAGCCCTGGCCGAGCAGCGCCGCCGAAGCCTCGAGCGCCCGCTGCTCGCTGCCCAGGATGACCGGGATGATCGGGCTCGGGTGTCCGGGCGCGGCCAGGCCGGCGTCGACCAACCGGGCCACCAGACCCGACAGGCGGGCCACCAGCGCGGCCCCCTCGGGCGCGCGCAGCACGGCCAGCGCCGCCAGCGCGGCCGCGGCATCGGCCGGGGTGAGCGCCGTCGAGAAGATGTACGACCGGGCCCGGTTGACCAGGAGGTCGATCACGTCCTGGGACCCGGCCGCGAAGCCGCCGAGCGACCCCAGCGTCTTGGAGAGCGTCCCCACCCGCACCACGGTGGGCTCGCCACCGCTCGTGAGGGACGGGGGGAGGTGGGGGGACAGGACGGCGTGGGCCTCATCGAGCACGAGGAGGGCGCCGTGGTGGCGGCACAGCGCGGCGATCTCTTCCAGGGGTGCCGCATCGCCATCCATGGAGAACACCGTGTCGGTGACCACCAGCGTCGGTGAGGCGGCCGGACCGCCCCCGCCCGCACCCAGCAGCTCCGCCAGGTGCGCCACATCGGCGTGGCGGTACACCGCCAGCTGGGAGCGCGACAGGCGGCAGCCGTCAATGATGCTGGCGTGGTTCAATTCGTCCGAGAGGACGCGCACGTCGGGCCCGCCCAGCACGCTGAGGACGCCCAGGTTGGCCGCGAAGCCGGTGGGAAAGCTGATGGCGGCATCGGACCCCTTCCACTCGGCCAGCGCCCGCTCCAGGTCCGTGTGCACCGGACGCGAGCCCGTCACCAACCTGGATCCTCCGGATCCGGCGCCCCAACGTTCGAGCGCCATCCGGGCGGCGTCGATCACGGCGGGGTGCGCGCTCAGTCCCAGGTAGTCGTTGGAGGCGAAGGAGACGACGTCGCCCCCGTCCAGCACCCCGGCCGGCCCGCGGGCGTCGAACTCCCGGGGCGCCCGCCATCGTCCTTCGTCGACCACGGCGTCGAGCTCGGACCGCACCCGCGCCGCCCACGGACTGTCGCTCACCGGCTCACCTGCCCACCACGTCACCCAGCGCCGTATCCAGGGCGTCGATCACGCGCACCACTTCGCCCCCGGTGATGGTGAGTGGCGGCATGATCACCACCACGTCGCCCAGCGGCCGCAGGAGCACCCCCCGCTCGACGGCACCGGCGCAGACCCGGCGTCCCCAGCGCAGCCCCGGGCCCGGGGGCTCCAGCTCGACGCCGATCATGAGGCCCCGCTGGCGCACCGCCCGCACGCCCGCTCGCCCAGCCACACGCTCCTCCAACAAAGTGGCGAACTGCGCCGCCCGCTCCCGCACCGAGGCCAGCACCTCCCACTCCCCGATGAGGCGCAGATGCTCCAGCGCCACCGCCGCCGCCAGCGCGTTCCCACCGTAGGAGTGCCCGTGGAAGAACGTCTGCGGTCCGAGGTCCGGCCCCAGGAAGGCCGAGAAGACCTCACCCGACGCCACCGTGGCCGACATGGCGAGATACCCGCCGGTGATCCCCTTGCCCAGACACAACAGGTCGGGGCGCAGCCCGCACTGCTCGGAGGCGAACAACGTCCCGGTCCGCCCGAACCCGGTGGCCACCTCGTCGCAGATCAGCAGGACGCCGGCCTCCCGGCAGGCCTCGCCGACCTTCCGCACGTCGTCGGCGGAGGCGCACAACATGCCCGCCGCGCCCTGCACCAACGGCTCCAGAACCACGGCCGCCAGCGTGCCCGCATGCGCGTCAATGACCGCACAGGCCTTGGCCGCCCATCCGGGATCGGCATACCCCGGCGTGCGTACGACGGGGAAGCACAGGGGCTCGAACACCGCGCTGAAGACGCCGCCGTCGCCCAGCGACAGCGACCCGATGGTGTCACCGTGGTAGGCGTCGCCCAGGGCCAAAAAAGAACCCCGACCGGCCACACCCCGGTTGACCCAGTACTGGAAGGCGATCTTGAGCGCCTGCTCCACCGCCACCGCCCCGTCGGCGGCGAAGAGGAAGTGCGGCTCGTCCACCGGCACCACCGCGGCCAGGGCCTCGGCCAGCTCGACCACCACCGTGTTGCCGTTGCCGAGCATGGTGGAGTGGGCCACCTTGCCCGCCTGGGCGACCAGGGCGGCGTTGAGCTCAGGCACGCCGTGGCCCAAGGTGTTCACCCACAACGACGAGATGGCGTCCAGGTAGCGGCGCCCGTCGGCGTCTATCAACTCCCGCCCCTCGGCCCGCTCGATAACCAGCGGGGCGTTGTCGGCGTAGGCCGCCATCTGGGTGAAGCCGTGCCAGACCACGGCCGCATCGCGCTCGACCCAGGACTCACCGACGCTGCGCACGCCTCGATTGTGGACCACCCGGCGCGCCTCCGCAATCGAGGGCCGGCACGCTGCGCGAGAATGGTCCATGGACGCAATCGGCGTGGTCGACACCATGTTCGCCCGCTACGACATGGGGGCCGAGGCCCTCGACGAGTTGGCGCAGTGCCCCGGCTACGGCACCCGCTTCACCGTCCTCCGCCGCACCGTTCCGGGATTCAAGGATCTGGCGGTGGCGGCCAAGAAGCTCATTGAGGAGGAGGGCTGCCGGATCGTGGTGGCCCTCGGGATGCCGGGTGCCCAGGAGGTCGACAAGGTCTGCGCCCACGAGGCCTCGACCGGGATCATGACGGCGCAGCTCATGACCAACACGCCCATCCTCGAGGTCTTCGTCCACGAGGACGAGTCCGACGACCCGGCGACCTTGGCGATGGTGTTCAAGAACCGCTCACGGGACCATGCCCGCAACGCCTACCTGATGCTGTACGAGCCCGAGCAGCTCACCGCCCGGGCCGGACAGGGCATCCGCCAGGGCTTCGGCGACGCCGGGCCCCTAGGAGTGCGACCAGGTCACTGAGAACGCGCTCCCGCCGGCGGTCAGCGCGGACGGCGTCGCCTTCACGGTGCCGCTTTGTGACGCCATCTGTATGTCGGCGTCGTTGAACCCGCTGATGGTCCCGGACTTGCCCGCCGTGTCGGTGACCGACGCGTTCGAGAAGTTCACGGTGCCGAAGTCGGCCAAGGGGAGTTGACGGCAGAAGAGGGCGATGCACTGCGAGGGCGCCTCGGCCACGAATTCGGCGGAGGCGCGGGTCAGTCCGCTGCCGGCCAGCGTGGTGGAGTACGTCCAGCCCCGGGTGGCGTCGTTGATCGTCAGGGTGAACGACGAGCCGGCCGCATCCGACGTCACCAGACCGTTCATCACGTCGCCAGGGTGCACCGGGTACTGGGTGGCCGAGATGGTCACGGAGCCGGCGGGGTACATCTCGTACCAGGCGTAGTAGCTGGGCGTGTGCGAACTCGTGCAGTCCGAGTCGGTGCCGGTCTGCTCGACCGAACTCGAGCCGTAGCCGTCCAAGCCGACCCAGAAGGACGAGTAGGTCGCCTGTAGCGGTTTCAAGCCGAGCAGCCCGCCCGCGGTGCAGTTGACGGCAGGCTGGACCCAGGACGAGGAGAGGGTCCGGAAGGTGTCGCTGGTGTCGGCGTAGCCGGACCAGTTGGTCGACTGGACGTTGGTGGTGTTTTGCGCCCCATGGGCCAGCGGTGCGCCGACCACCTGCTTGCCGATGATGGGCACGTGGTACAGGACGGGTGCCACCGCACTCGCCGGCCCCGCAGCCGCCGGCCCCGCCAGCGACCCCGCCGCCGACCCCGCCGGAACCAGCAGTCCCACCAGGGCCAAAGTCCCAGTCAGAGAAAATTTCCGCACGTATCCTCCCGTTACCCAATCAACAGGCCAACCCGCCCGGGATGCCTCTTCCTGCGGCCCGACTCTAGATGGTCCGGCACATCGGCACCGGCCTCACGGATCACGCGGCAGGCCCAGCACCTTTTCGGCCACGATGTTGCGTTGCACCTCGGCCGTCCCGCCGCCCACCGTCAACGCCGGCGAGTACAGGAACCCACGGGACCAGGTCGCGTCACCCACCACCGCACCCGAGGTCCCCCAGCCGCCCACCGGACCGGACCCACTCAGCATGCCGAAGGGTCCGGCCAGATCACGGGCCACGCCCATCACGTGCTGCCCGTGCGCGTCGGCGATGGCCTTGCGCACCGAGGCCTCGGCCCCGGGCGCCTTCCCGGCCAACACGGCCGAGACCATGCGCAGCCGCAACACGCGCAGGATCTGGCTCTCCACCCAGACCGACACCAACCGATCGCGCAGCGACGGGTCGGGCACGCCCCCGGCGCGGCGCACCAGCTCCACCAGGTCGTCGGCCGTCGGCCCCATCCCCCACAGGGCACCTTCGCCCGAGAGTGACACCCGCTCGTTGCCCAGTGTCACCTTGGCCAATTCCCACCCGGCGTGCTCCGCCCCGATGAGGTGGTCCGCCGGGATGCGGACATCATCAAAGAAAACTTCGTTGAAGGCGTGCTCGCCCGTCATGTCGATCAGAGGGCGGATCTCAATGCCCGGAGCGTCCATGGGGCAGACGAAGTACGAGATCCCCTGGTGTTTGGTCGCCGCCGGATCGGTCCGGGCCAGCAGGATCCCCCACTTGGCGATGTGGGCGTAGCTGTTCCACACCTTCTGCCCGTTGACCACGTACGAGTCACCGTCACGCACCGCCCGAGTGCTCAGCGCGGCCAGGTCGGACCCGGCCCCGGGTTCGCTGAAGAGCTGGCACCAGAACTCCTCGCCCGAGAGCAGCGACCACAACCAGCGTTCCTTCTGCTCGACGGTGCCGGCGTACATCAGGGTCGGTCCCGCCCACCCGATACCGATGGGGTTGATGGGGCGCCGCACCCCGGCCACCCGCAACTCCTCGTCAATCATGAGCTGGGTCAGCGGGTCGGCATCGAGCCCGAACGGCGGCGCCCAGTGCGGCACCACGTAGCCCGCTTCCGCCAGTTGGCGACCCGTCGGATGGGGGTGGGCCGCCAGCCACTCCCTCACCTCGGTGCGGTGGGGATCATCTTCTCCGGGCAGGCCGAGGTCCACGCTGGCAGCGTAGGCTCATCCGATGACCGATTGGAACTACGGGGACGTCTGGGAGACCGTGGCCGACGTCCAGCCCGACGCCGTCGCCGTCACCCAGGGCACCCGCCACATGCCCTGGTCCGAGTTCGACCGGGGGGCCGACGGCATCGCCCAATTCCTGCTCGACCTGGGTGCGGTCCAGCAGGACAAGGTGGCCATCTACCTCTACAACTCGCCCGAGTACCTGCAGACAAACTTCGCCGCCGTCAAGATCGGCCTGGTCCCGGTCAACACCAACTACCGCTACGGGGACGACGAGCTGACCTACCTGTGGGAGAACGCCGATGCCGTGGCCGTGGTCTTCCACGGTGCCTTCACGGACCGGATAGAGGGGATCCTGGACCGCGTCCCGCGGATCAAGGGCTGGCTCTGGGTCGATGACGGCATGGGGCCCTGCCCGGACTGGGCCTCCCCCTACGAGGAGGCCGCCAAGTCGGCCCCCGGCCGCACCGCTGCGCCCTGGGGCCGCAGCGGTGACGACCTCTTCATGCTCTACACCGGAGGCACCACCGGCATGCCCAAGGGCGTCATGTGGCGCCAGGACGATCTCTTCGCCCGCCTCATCATCAGCGGGGTACGCGGCTACGACCTCGAGGGTGGCGTCGAAGGGGTGCGCACCTCCCTCACCGCCAGTCCCGGCGGGGTCACCCTCATGCCGGCCTGCCCGCTCATGCACGGCACCGGGAGCTTCACCGCCAACACCACCCTGGCCGAGGGGGGCCGGGTCTGCCTGCTGGAGAACCGCAAGTACGACCCGGTCGAGCTGCTCGATACGGTCGAGCGCGAAAAGGTGAACGGTCTCGTCATCGTGGGCGACCCCTTCTCACGTCCCCTCCTCTCCGCCCTCGACGCCCAGCCCGGGCGCTGGGACCTGAGCTCCCTCATGATGGTGATCTCGTCGGGCGCCATGTGGAGCGAGTCCATCAAGCAAGATCTGCTGGCTCACCACGCCGGCATGCTGCTGGTCGACGCCTTCAGCTCCTCGGAGGCGCTGGGCATGGGCATGTCGGTCTCGGGGGCGGGCAACGCGGCGGCCACCGCCACCTTCACCCTCGGCCCCGACGTCAAGGTCCTGACCGAGCACGGCCAGGAGGTGACGCCGGGCTCCGAGGAGATCGGGGTGCTCGCTCTCGGCGGGCGCAACCCGCTCGGCTATTACAAGGACGAGGAGAAGTCCGAGCGCACCTTCAAGGTCATGGACGGGGTGCGCTATTCCATCCCGGGCGACTTCGCGCAGGTCGACGCCGACGGCACCATCCGCCTGCTCGGCCGGGGCTCGGTCTGCATCAACTCGGGGGGCGAGAAGATCTTCCCCGAAGAGGTCGAGGAGGCGCTCAAGACGCACGCCGGAGTGGGCGATGCCGTGGTGGTGGGCATCCCCCATGCCACCTACGGCGAGCAGATCGTGGCCGTCATTGAGCCGGCCGAGGGTTCCGACCCTCCCGGCGAGGCCGAGCTCATCGACCATGTCAAGGGCCGGCTGGCCAGCTACAAGGCACCCCGCCGGGTGCGCGTGGTCAGCACCATCGGGCGCGCCCCCAACGGCAAGGTCGACTACAAGCGGCACCGGGCCGAATCCATTGAGGAGCTCGAGCCGGCGACCTGAGGCTCGTCCCTAGCCGCCCACGATCTCGCGGTAGGTCTGGCCGTAGAGGGTGAACGCGGCCTTGTAATTCTGGGCCGCCAGGGCGGCGTTGGCCGATGCCAGGTCCTCCGGTGCGGCCGGGTTGACCGCCTGGCCCGCCGTCTGCTCCTCCGCCAGGGCGGCGGTGACCAGTTCCTGGACCCCGATGGGAGTGGCATTGAGGTAACCGCCGTCGCTGGTCGGCACCTCCAGGTCCGCCACGGCACCACTTGTTCCCTGGAGCAGATCATTCTCAATGGTGATCTTGAGCTCGAGGTTGAGACTGGCCTGAATGGCGGCGATCTTGTTAAGGATCAGGGTGTTGCGCGAATCCACGAGCGCGTAGAGCAACTGCTCCTCGTTGTTGACGCCCGTGGTCCTCGAGTCGACCAGGGTGACCAGCGAGTTCACGTTGTCGAAGATGACGTTGACCTGCTCTTCCTGGGCACCCGACGTGCAGTCCCCGTTGATCTGGTGGAGCCAGATCAGGGTGTCACGGACGATCTGCCCCGCTCCGATCAACACCTGGACGATGATGTTGACCGGGTCGGGGATGGTGAAGGTGGCACCTTCACCGAGAACATAGGCTCCCAGCACCAGGGATTGAGGCACCACGGCCGCCGCCACGGTAGCGATGTCGACGGCCAGGGTGGCGGCGTAAATCCCGTCGTCGCCGTCATTCCCTCCCGGAGCCGAGGCCGGGCAATTGGCGGCGTTCCCTGCCGGGTCGGTGGTCTCGGTGGTCGCCGGGGTGAAGGTGTTCCCGGTGCCAGAGGCATGGGCCGTCAGGCCCGGGACGCTGAACGTACTCGACCGTGCGGCAGTCGCCGACGGAGGGGCGAGGGCCGCGGCTGCAGTGTGGCCCAGCGCGGCGGCGAAGCTGGAGAACCCGCCGGGCACCTTCAAGAAGGCGTCGTAGAGCTCAGAGAGTTGGTCTGGCGTCAAGGTGGCCAGTGCCTGGTCGAATTCACCGGCCGGTGGCATGGGCGAGATGGCAAGTGCGGAGCCGCCCGCACCGTTCGAGTCAACCCTGTCGGCCACTTGGGCCGCATTGGCGTAGGCCTCGACGACCTGCTGGCGGAATCCGGGCGGTGCGGGCGTGGTGGGATGGATGGAGGCTGCGTTGACGGCGGTGGGGACCGCAGGAGCGGTCGCGGGCACGATCGATGCGGCTGCTGGG
The DNA here is from genome assembly GCA_003169675.1 of Acidimicrobiaceae bacterium. Lineage (GTDB taxonomy): Bacteria > Actinomycetota > Acidimicrobiia > Acidimicrobiales > RAAP-2 > Bog-473. The sequence goes on along the minus strand of PNAT01000164.1, from coordinate 25,899 downwards.
GCTGCAGGTGATGGGCCCGAGTACAAGGTCTTCAAGTCAATCGGCTTGATGGGGGTCCAGGCCGTCGTAGGGAATAGGCCGAGCGCACGCACCTGGGCCGCACTGAGCAGATGGCCTGTCGGAGCGCCCGACCCCGCTCCGCCCCCGGGCGAACCGACTGCGCCGGCTGTCGCTGCCGCCACCACCGCCATGGTCAGCACCGCCATGGGCACCCGGCTGATGAGGCGTCGGCGTCGGCTGTCCCGTGCCTGTCGGAGCTGGGCGAAGGCTCGCCCACGCCGGTTGGCCGCCGGCGCTCGGGGCGGGATGCCCTGGGGCAGCCGCCTCACTGGACAATCTCCTTGTAGCTCTGGGCGTACAGCGCGTAGGCCTGCCGATACTTCCCGGCCGCCAGATCGGCGTTGGCGGCATCCAGATCCTCCGGTGCCGCCGGGTTCACCGCCTGTCCGGCTCCATTCATCTGCGCCAGTGCGTTGGTCACGATCGCCTGAACCCCGATGGGGACCGCATCGAGGTAGCCACCCTGGGATGCCGGTATCTGCACCTCGACCACCGATCCCGTGCCGGGCTGGAGCAGGTCCTGCTCAATGACCACCTTGATCTGCAGATTGATGCTGGCCTGCACCGCCGCCAGTTGGTTGAGAATTTGTGTCGTCTGGGTGTCAACCAGGGCGTAAATCAACTCGGCCTCGTTCTCCAGCGCCGTGGTACGGGAGTCGACAAGTGCGGTGAGGTAGTCGACGTTGTTATAGATGTCGGTCACCACCGCCTGCTGGTCGGCCAGGTTGCAGTCGTTGAATTTTGCCTGGTCATAGGCCAACGTGTCGTGGAGGATCTGCGCCGCGCCCAGGAGGGCGGCCACAATGATCCAGGCCGGATCGGGGATGGTGAAGGTCGTGCCCTCACCGAGCACCTCGGCTCCGATGGTGAGTTGCTGGGGCACCGCCGCATCGGTCTGGGTGAAGACATCGATCGCCACCTGGGCCGCGTAGATACCGTCCTCGCCATAGTCGCCCCCGGGTGCCGGGCTGGGGCAGCTGGCTTCGTTGATCGACGGGTCGGTCGTGCTCGTCGTGGCCGGTGCGAAAGTGGTGGTAGTCGACGAGTCCGGGTACGGGTACGGCGACGAACCACCGTCCGCTGGGCGCAAGGAGTGCGCCTGGGCCTTTAGCTGCGGTTGGGGTGCCCCTGCAGATCCCCGTACCAGAGACGATGAGGCCGGGGTCAACCTGGAGGACGGTGAGTACAAGGACATCAGCCTGGTCCACGAAGGAGTCTTCTGCACCGCCGTGTAGAGGATGTTCAGGTCGGCGCTGGGGGTGTTCTGGACCGCCTGGGAGAACGAGGCGACCGACTCGGGTTGGGCACCTCCCGAGGGGATGTTCTGGCTCCCGGTGGCCACAGCGTTCACGGAGAAGAGCTGCTGGTACAACGAGACCAGTTGGCCGGCGAACTGAGGTGGCGCGATCTCATTCGCCGTGTCGGATGGAGGAAGGGTTGTCGTCGGCGCCATCCCGGCGATCGCTCCAATTCCGCCGTTCAGCTTGGCTGTCCCGACAACGCCTTTCCCCGCCGGCGCACTGGGCGGGGAGGACGGTGGTGGAGATCCGCTGTAGGTCAACGTCGGCGTTGCCGCGGTCTTGGGCGCGAAGGCGATCTGGGCCAGATTGAGCGGCTTGACCTCAATCTTCCGGATGGCCGCTCGCACCGCCGCCTCCACTGCCGTGTTCGTATTCTCCGTGTGGACCCGAATCACGACGACCAATCCGCCCGCCACCAGAGCGGCAGCGGTGCCCAGCACCAACAGGGCCCGGGCGCGTCGCCCGCGCCTCGGAACCGAGACCGATGGTGGACCATCGGGTCCGACGGTCGGCTCCTGCTCGGTTCCGGGCCAACTCATGGGTCTCCCGTCACGGCGAGACCCCCGAACCGAAGAAGGGCAGGGTGCCGAAGTTGAACACGCCGCCATCGGCGGCGATGAAGGCGTAGCCGTCTCCGGTGACGTTGGCCGTCATGGCGATGATGGGCTGATTGAGTCGGATCCCCCCGGTTGATCCGAGGAACGACGCGTCGAAGGAGAAGATGCCGCCGTCGGAAGCCACCATCCAGTAGCCACCGGTGGCCTGGTCCTCGGCGATGCCGACGACGGGCCGATTGAGGGGCGTGGACCCCATGGACCCCTGGAATACCGCGTCGCCGAACGTGAAGACCCCCCCGTCGGACGCAGCCAGCCAATAGCCGCCGCCATCGGGGGTGAGGGCCATGCCGACCACGGGCTTGTTGAGGGTCAGCGACCCGGTGGAGCCATAGAACCGCGCGTCGCCGTAGCTGAACACTCCCCCGTCGGAGGCCACGAACAGGTAGCCGTTCCCCGACGGAGTGGCTGCCAATCCCACCACCGGCTTGTTGAGCACGATGTCACCGGTCGATCCGAGGAACGTAGCGTCGAAGGAGAAGACGCCCCCGTCGGAGGCCACCAACCAGTACCCACCGGTGAGCGGATCGAGGGTGATGCCGACGATGGGCTTGTTGAGCGCGGTGCCGGACATCGACCCGTAGCACAGGGCATCGCCCCGGTTGGCAATCTGTCCCGCCGCGTTGACAATCCAGTACCCGCCGCCATCTGAGGTCAGCGCCATGCCGACCATTGGCCCGGGTAGCGTCGAGGAGCATCCTCCGACACCACCCGACACCGGTACCACGTAGGTGAATGCAACGGGGGCACTGGAGATGCCCTGCTGGGTCACCACCACATCGGCCGGGCCGGCGGGGTTGGCCGGGGTCACGGCAGTGATCTCGGTGGACGATGCCGAGAGGATCTGCGCGGTCCTGCCGCCGATGGTCAAGGTCGAGGCGCCGGTGAAATTGGAGCCGGTCAAGGCGATGATGGTCCCCCCCGAAATCGGACCGGTGTCGGGACGGACACCCGAGAGAACCGGTCTCGACACATAGGTGACCCGGTCAGCCGGAGTGGGCACGCTGGTCCCCCCGGGTGTGGTCACGGAGAGATCGACGATGCCCGGTGACCCCGGCGGCGCCACCACGGTGATGGTGGTCGCCGTCACCTGGGTGATGGTGCCCGGCGTGTTGCCGAAGTCAACCACGGTCGTCCCCGAGAAACCGGTTCCGGTGATGGTGAACGTCGGGCCACCCGTGGTGGACACGGTCGGAGGGCTCACGCTGGTGATCACCGGTGGTCCGGCCGGAGGGTTGATGGTGAACGTCTGGGAGAATCCCGCCGTCGGGCCCCCCGACGCACTGACCGTCTGACCGGTGAAGATGGGCGTGGTCGAACCACCGTCAGCATCGGTCTCGATCACCGAGGCGGTGTAGGTGCCCGGGTTGGCGTACAGGTGGCTTTCCGAGTCGGTCGTGGTGGTGGCGCTCTGCCCATCCCCGAAGGTCCAGGCGTAGCTCACGATGGCCGAGGATGGCCCGACCGACCCGCTGGCGTCGAAGACGGTATCCGACGGGGCCAGGGCCGGGCTGACGGAGAACGAGGCAATGGGGTGCAGGTCGGGGACGATGGCCACCCCGGCCGGCGCGTCGCCGCTTGACAACACCAGATGGGGGCCGACGGCGAGTGATGCGGTGCCACCACTGGTGGTGATCGTGAACTGGTCAACCGTGTTGTTGTGCGAGTCGGTGACCAACAGCGTGGTGCCGTCTGGGGTCACCGCCAGCCCGGTCGGGGTACCCGAGGTGGGGAGGGCGACGGTGCCGATAGTGACTGGGCTCCCCACAGTCGGTGCGGCGGAGATCCCGATTGGCGTCACGGTGCCTGAGCCTCCGTTGGCGACCAGGAGACCCCGGCCGTTCGGCGTGATGGCCAGAGCGTCTGGATCGACACCCACCGAGGTGGGGCTGCCGATGGCGGTCTGCCCGCTCGATGCGGCCGCCACGGTGAGTGGGAGCACGGCGCCGGGTCCGGCTTCGGCCACCCACACCGTGGTGCCGTTCGGGGTGACGGCCAGCGCGACGGGGCTGGTCGCCGCGCCCAGGTTGAGCGTGTTGACGACGGCACCGCTCGTGACGTCGATCACTGACACGGTGCCATCACCCGAATTGGCCACGAAGGCCAGCGAGCCATCGGGGGTGAACGCCACCGCCGCCGGGCTGGTGCCGACGGTGACCGAGGTGACGGAGCGGGTGATGAGGTTGACGATCGACACCTGGGCGCTCCCGGCATCGGCCACGTAGGTCTTCGAACCATCGGGGCTGATGGCCAGGGCCAACGGCTCGGAGCCCACGGTGAGGCTGCCCAGCGACGCGTTGAACCCGGTGTCGATGAGGCGCAACTTCGACGAGGCCTTGTCGGCCAGGATCGCTGTGTTGCCGTCAGGGGTGACGGCCACCGCGTCGGGGGCCGAGGGACCGGAGAAGGTAATCGGTGTGCCGGCCACGTTGGCCACCACCGCCATCGGAGTCACCCGGCCACTTCCCGCATCGGCGATGTAGGCCACCGGAAGCGCGGCCGATGTGGCGGCCTGCACGCTGAACGTGCTGGTGACCATGGCTTCGGGCGCACCGCCAGAAGCCAGAATGGCATTGCCACTGGCTGTCTGCCCGGTGAAGATCGAGCTCGTCGATATACCGTCGGCATCGGTCACTGTCACCGACGCCGTGTATGTGCCCGCCAATTGGTAGGTATGGCTCTGGGCGGAGCTGGAAGAACTGATCACGGCGGACCCATCACCGAACGAGAAGGCGTACGAGGCGATCGCCGTGGAGCCGGCAGTCGACCCACTGGCGTCGAAGGTGGTCGGTGAACCGGCCTCGGCCAGTCCCACCGCCAGGTGGGCGATCGGCCCCTCATCGGGCACGTAGGTCAGCCCAGCGGGATGCGACGGTGGGGATGACTGGGCGGGCGGACCCGGAGGGAGCGGATCGGCCGTCCCCGGGCTGCCCGAGGACGAGGTCACGGTGACCGGGGTGATCGACCCATCGGCAAAGTTGGTGACGTACGCCTTGGTGCCGTCAGGGCTGAAGGCCACCCCGGTCGGCTTCTGTCCCACGTTGAAGGGGGTCTGGGCGGTTCCGGCGCCGGCGACAATGGTGATCGGAGTCACGTTGTTGGACGAGAAGTTGGGCACGTAGGCCAGCGTGCCGGTGGGGTTTATGGCAATGGCATCAGGATTGGAACCCACCGTGATAGCGGTTCCGGGCGAATTGGTCGCCGTGGGCACGGGCACCACGGCGTTGTTGCCGTCGGCCACGACAAGGAGGGTGGTGCCGTCAGGGGTGATGGCCAGGGCCTGGGGATCCGAGCCGCTGCCGATGAGGATGGGGGAACCCGCCTTCAGCGTCGAGACCGTGATGGGGACGACCTGGCCCTGCCCGTGGTCGGCCACGTACGCCGTCTTGCCATTGGGGGTGACGGCAATGGCCGCCGGCTGGGACTGCGAACCACCGATCTGGATCGGGGTCAGCGCCACTCCGGTCCCGGTCGAGCTCAGCTGGACGGGCGTCACGGTCCCCGAGCCCCCAGTGGCCACCGAATTGGCGACGAAGGCCATCGTCCCGTCGGGGGTGATGGCGATGGCCTCGGGCGAGCTGCCGACCGGCACCGCGGTGCCGACGGAACCGGTGGCCACCGTGATCGGGTAGATGGCGTCCCCGGTCTTGTCGACCACCCACGCGGTGGACCCGTCGGGGGTCACCGCCACGGCATAGGGGTCGGCCCCCACGAGGATCTGGCTGACAACGCTCCCGGTGACCGGGTTCACCTCGTCGAGTGCAGCGGCGCCACTGTCGGCCACGTACTCGAGGGGGAACGGGGCCGTGATGTGGGGGCGCAATGTGGCCGAGGCCATCTGCGCAGCACCCCAGAGCGCACCGGGGGCGACCGTCATGAGACCCGCCCCGGCGAGCACCGCGGCAGTGAACACCCGCGTGGCGCGGATTGGGGAGTGCATGGCGTGTCCTTTTCTGTCAGGAAGGTGCGTCGAATGATGCGTGCGGTTCCGCCGTAGGCGGTTCATGGCGCCACCGCCGATCCCTCGAAGGGAGCACCAAAGTCGAAAATGCCGCCGTCGGAGGCCACGAACCGATACCCGTCGCCGTTGGGCATGGCGGAACCTCCATCGATCGGTCGGTTGAGGGTGATCGCTCCGGTCGAGCCCAGGAACGGTGCGTTGAAGCTGAACACACCTCCGTCAGTGGCGATCTCCCAGTAACCGCCGGTGGTGTTGTCAGCGATGATCCCGACCACGGGCTTGTTGAGGACGATGCTGCCGGTGCTCCCGTAGAACCGGGCATCGCCGAAGGTGAACACCCCGCCGTCGGAAGCGGCCAGCCAGTAGCCCCCGCCGTCAGACGTGACGGCGATCCCGACGATGGGCTTGTTGAGCGCCAAACCGCCGGTGGAGCCCATGAAGGGCGCGTTGAAACCGAAGATCCCGCCGTCGGAGGCCACCAGCCAGTAACCGCCGGTCGCCAGATCGGCCGTGATGCCGACCACGGGTCGGTTCAGGGTCACCCCGCTCAAGGCTCCGTAGCAGCGAGCATCCCCCTCTGCCACCACGTCTCCGGCGGAGTCGACGATCCAGTACCCGTTGCCGTCCTGGGTGGTGGCCATCCCGACGACGAACCCGCTGGGCAGATTCGAACTGCAGTCAGTGGACGTGGGTGGCGGCACCGGCGCCAGATACGTGAAGCGGTCAGCCGCCGAGAGAGCGCTCGTGCCGCCGGCACCGATGACCGTGACATCGACTGCGCCGGCGGGGGCCGGCGGCGATGCCACCACCACGCTGGCGGGGTTCAGGACCAAAATGGTGGCCCGGGTGGGACCGAAGAAGACGGAGTCGCCGGCGACGAACCCCGAGCCGACGACCGTGACCGTGGTTCCACCCGCGGTCGGCCCGGTCGATGAGCTCAATCCCGACACCGCCGGTATCGGGACCGCAAAGGTGACCGTCGGTGTGCTGGGCAGCACGATGGACGTCGTCGTGTCGGTAGCAGTGAAGGTGACCGCTTCGGCCGAGAGGTCGGTGACGACGAACGACGTCTGCCCGTTCGCTCCGGTGGGCGACGTGGCGTGGTTGAGCACGGCATGGGAGCCGGCGGGGACGCCCAGGTGCACGGTGTGCCCGACCTGGGGGGAGCTGCCCAACAACAACGTGACCGTCACCGTGGCCTGGGAGACGCCATCGTTGGGGACCGTCGTAGGAGTGGCCACCACGGTCGAGCTCTGGGCTTCCGTCGGTGCCGAGGTAAAGGTCACCGCGGGCTTCTGGTTGATGGTGACGGTGTTGGTGGTGTCGGTCGCGGTGAGGGTGACGATTTCGGCCACCGTGTCGGACACGGTGAACGTCACCACACCGCTGGTGTTGGTGCTCGATGATGAGGCGTGGATGCTGGTGTTCGTCGAGCTGGAAGCCAGGGTGACATTGGCCCCGGCCACCGGGGTCGATCCGTTGTTGAGCAGGGTGACGGTGATTGTGCTCAGTGTGGCCCCGTTACCCGGCACCGTCGTCGGTGATGCCACCACGGTGGAATCGGCCGCCTCGGTCGATGGTAGATGGAAGATGATCGAGGCCTGAAGATCGAGGGTGACCGACACCGTGGTGTCGGTCACGTTGTAGGTCACCGTCTGTGCGGTGGCGTCGGTCACGGAGAAGACAACCTGGCCGGCGGTCCCGTCGCCGCCGCTGACCGTGCCTCCCACGGACACCTGGGTGGCTGAGTTGGCGCCGGTGGCCGACAGCGAGACGGTGTCACCGTTGATTGGCACATCCGAGGTGTTCTTCAAGGTCACCGTCACCGTGGCGGCCGAGGTCCCATCGGAGGGCACCGACGGTGGCGACACGAAGACGGTCGAATTCGAGGCTTCCGAGGGTGGCGGCGTGAAGTCGACCACAGCGGTCTGGATCACCGGAATGCCATCGGTCGTGTCCGAAGCGCTGAAGGTCACCGACTCGCCTGTGGCGTGGTTGTCGGTCACCGCGAACGTGGCCACACCGCCGGTGCCGGTGGTCGCCGTGGTCGTGGTCAGGGGCGCGGATGCCTGCGGCGTGATGGTGGCGTGGCTCCCGCCGGACGCGGCCAGGTGCACCGTGTGGCCGACGATCGGACTGCCCAGCTTGTTCTTGAGCGTCACCGTGATGGTGGCGGCAGTCGATCCGTCAGCGGGGACATTGGCGGCCGACGTGGCCACCGTCGAATTCGAGGCTTCTGAAGCCGAGGGCGTGAAGGTCACCGTGGGTCGCTCGTTGATCACCACACTGTGGGCGTCCGTGGCGGTGAACACCACCGACTCGGGAAAGAGATCGGTGACCGGGAAGACCTCCTGGTTCGTATTGGTACCGGGGGACCCAGCACCGATGGTGGCGTGCATTCCGGCGCCCTGACTCAGCGTCACATGGTCCCCCGAGATGAGGATCGGGTTGCCCGAACCGTCGGTCAGCGTGACTGTGATGGTCGAACTCGTGGTCCCGTCGGCCGGCACAGACGAAGGACTGGCGACAACGGTGGAGGTCGTCGCCTCGGTCGGGGCCGCCGTGAAGGTCACCTGTTGCGCGCTCGAATCGGGGAAGTTGATGGAGTCGGTCACATCGGTGGCCTGGAACGTCACCGTTTCCGGAGTGGAATCGGTGGCCGTGAAGGTGGCCACTCCGTTCCCGTCGGTCACCGCCTGGACCGTGGTGACCACCGCGCTGGAGGAGCCGCCGACCCCATTGAGGCCCTGGACGAAGACATTCTTCCCGCTGACCGGATTGGAGTTGCGATCCCGCAGGGTCACCGTGATGTGGACCGTACCCCCGACCTCCAACGTGTTGACATTGGGCACCACCGTCGACGTGGCCGTGCTGGGCTGGCCGGTGAAGCCGACGGTCACCGTGGCGGCCAGGGTGACGCTGTCGGTGATGTCGGTGGCGGTGTAAGCGACGCTCTCCACATTGAGATCAGATACGGTGAATTCCACCTGCCCATTGGGACCCGACGGGCCACTCTGGCCCGAGGATCCACTGCCGGTGATGACGGAGCTCCCGCTGCCCGGGGAGAGGTGGACCGTGCTGCCGGCCACCGGGTTCCCGTTGACGTCCTTCAGGGTGACAAGAACGGTCGCGGTCGACGAGCCATCGGCGGGCACCGATGCTGGGGTCGCCACGATGGTGGAGTTCGCCGCGTTGGTCGGCCCGGTAAAGGCCACAGTGGGCGAGGTCACCGGCGTGGCCGTCTCGACACTGGTGATGCCTCCGGTCCCGGTGTGGGTCACCGTGGCCGAGATTGAGGCAGAGAACTGCACCGACTCCGCCGTTGTGTCCTGCACCGAGTAGGTGGCCACACCGGCCCCGTTCGTGGTGGCGGTGCCTCCTGTGCCGGTCACCGTGGCGCTCGGGGTAGGTGTGAGCGTCACGGTGGCGCCCGACAGGGGATTTGAGTTTGCGTCCAGCGCGGTGACCGTCACCGTCGAGGTCCCCGTCGTCGCTTTGACCGACGTCGGGGACGCCACCACAGTCGACTTCGTGGCGCTGGGACCCCCGGCCACAAAGTTGACTCCGATGTGGACAAGGGTGACCCCCGAAGTCGTGTCGAACGCCGAGTAGCCGACCAGCTCGGCGTGGGTGTCGCTCACGCTGAATTTGATCTGCCCGAGTGAGTTGGTCGGTCCCGAACTGACCGGAGGGGATGCTCCCTCCACGGTGAGGCTCGAATGGCCGTTCTGGGCGGACAATGACACCTGATCGCCAGAAACCGGGTGCCCCTGAGCGTCCTCGAAGGTGAGCGTGATGGTGTCGAGGCTGCCGTCAGCCGCTTGCACCGCATTGGCTACCGCCGCCGAGGAGTTGGAGGAGGATGCCGGCCCGGTCACGAAGGCAACGGTGGCGGTCGAGGTCAGGACGATGGAGTCCGTGACGTCGGTCGCCGTCATAGTCGATGTCTCGACCACGGTGTCGGTCACCGTGAATGTGGCCACGCCCGCCGAACTGGTGGTTTTCGGATTGCCCGACACGACGGCGCTCCCGGTCGCCCCCAGCGTCACACTCTTGCCGGCGATCGGCTGATGCTTGGCATCTTCGAGCAACACGTTGATGGTGGAGGAGGTCACTCCGTCCGCTCGCACCGAACTAGGTTCGGAGGTAACGCTCGAGTTGGCCTGATAGAGCGGGCCCGGAAGGAAATTGACCGATGCTGTTTCCGTGATCGTCACCCCCGTCGTCACGTCAGCAGCCGTGAAGGTGACCCCCTGGGCCGAGGCATCGGTGACCGAGAAGGCAGCCACGCCGTTTGAACCAGCGGTCATGGTGGCCGAGGCGCCGGCCGGGTGCCCGTTTATGGACGCCTCACCGAGGGTGTCCTCGGACAGCTGGACCGTATCCCCGGTGGAGAGGGGCCCGGAGGCCGCAATCAGGCTGACAGTGATGGCCGCCGCGGTGGTCCCGTCGGCCGGCACCGAGGGTTCGCTGGACACCACGGTGGAGTCCGCCGCCTCACCCACGGGCGAGAACGACACGATCGTGGGGTCGGTGATCACGGCGCCATTGTTGGGATCGGTCGCCGTCAGATGGATGTTCTCAGCGGTCGAGTCCTCGACCGAGAAGACCTCGACCCCATTGGCGTTGGTCACCGATCCACCGACGGGTTGGTACGTGACATTCGTTCCTCCCCCGATGGAGAGGGCGACACCGGCGAGGGGGCTGGACGGACCATCTTTCAGCGTCACGGTGAGCGTGGTCGAGGATGTTCCATCGGCGGGCACCGAATCGACCGTCTGCGTCATTGTGGAGTTGCTGACCTCACTGGCCGGGTAGAAGCCCACGGTGGCCGTCTTCGACAGGGTCGTATGCGGCGTGGTGCTGTTGTCCGTGGCCGAGAACGTGACCTTGCCGTTTGTCGTTCCACTGGTGCTTGTGATGGTGAACGTGGCGTGGCCATTGGCATCAGTAACCAAGGGACCATTGACCCCCGTGCCGGTAAGGGTGGTGAGGGAGCCCGTCACGGTGGCGCCCGGGATGGCCGTGCCTGAACCTGAAGAGTCCTTCAGGGTGACCGTCACGTTGATGGAGTTACCGGCAGCCGCACTCGCAAGGGCGGCCACCACGCTCGAGTTGGTCTGGTCGGGGGCGGTAGTCGCCGGAAGTGGTGTTGCCCCAGCCGGCAGCTCCCCAATCACTCCGTTGCTGAACGCCGCCCCACCAATAAGCAGGGCCGCGACCCCCGCAGTCACCTTGCATCGCACGTCGGTGAAGCCCCCCTTGACGCTCGGAATCGCCTCCGACCCAGCGGCGACGGTAACAGAGTTTTTCCCGCTCGTGGGCACATTTCCCGCAGTCGATCATGGCAACCACCCTGAGATACCCCACTGACACCGGGATTCACGTGGGTGTCAACGAATGGTCACAGATGCCACACTTTCTTGATGTACACCGCCCCGGTCGACGCCACCCTGGGCGAGGCGGAGTGGCGACCCTTCGTCGAGGCCCACCAATTCGGCCACCTGGTCGCCTCGGGCCGGGACCGTGACGTCCCGGTGGTGGTGCCCACCCAGTTCGTTCTCGACGGTGACACCGTGTGGCTCCACTTGGTGCGGGCCAACCCGGTCTTCGCCGCGCTGGCCGAGAACCCCAAGGTGCTGCTCAGCGTGGCGGCCGACTGGGCCTTCATCCCCTCGGCCTGGAAGGCGACCGGGGACGAGGATCCCGAGCTCGGGATCCCCACCACCTACTACGGCGCCGTCCAGCTCATCGGCACCGCCACCGTGCATGACGAAGAGACCGAGCCTGGCGGCGTGGCCGCCATCCTGCGCCGCCAGCTGGCGGCGTTCCAGCCCGGCACCCCGGTGGCCGATCCGGAGGTGGCGCACCCGAAGAAACTGCATGCCATTGTCGGCATCAGCATCGCCATCGAGACGGTGTCAGCCAAATTCAAGTACGGCGGGAACGTGGACGAGGCCCACCGCCTGGCCGTGGTCGACCGCCTGGCTGCTCGCGACGGACCCGGCGATGCCGCCGCCGCTGGTCACGTCCTGCGACGGCTGGCCGCCGGCAGGGACCGGGACTGACTACCCCTCGGCCGCCTGGGCCAGGTTGGCCAGCGTGGCCGCCATCTCGCTCTTGGCGTGCGTGGCGTCGTGCACACCCAGCGTGCGGCCGACCGCCCTCGTGATGGCGGAACGGTGGTCGTCCCAGGACTCGGTGACCCGGCACCCCTCGGCGGTGTCCTCGAATTCGTAACGCCAGTTGGCCACCGGGAGCGGCCCGGTGGTGATGGCGATCTCGAAGGCCTTGCCCGGCTCGCAGTCGGTGACGGTGGCCGTGGTGGACCAGCGCCGCACTCCGCTCCTGTTCCTCCCCCGGAAGACGGCGCCCGTGGCCGGGCCCGCGGCCCCCTTGGCCCACGTGCCGCCCGAGTTCTCGGGCGACCACTCGCCCATCCGGGGCAGGTCGGACACCATCCCCCACACCTTCTCGGCGGGGGCGGCAATCTCGCGGGACTCGGCGGTGGGGTAGGTCATGGGAACAAACTAGTTTGGTCCCATGAGTGACACAGGCCGGACGCTCCTCGAGGGTCAGCAGGAATTGATCGACCTGACCCCTCCCACCTTCGCCACCTTGGAGGAGGAGCGGCTGCACCGCAAGCAGAAGCTGGCCGGCGCGCTTCGCCTCTTCGGGCGCTTCGGCTTCTCCGAGGGCGTGGCCGGCCACATCACGGCCCGCGACCCCGAGCTGACCGACCACTTCTGGGTCAATCCCTTCGGCATGAGCTTCCGCCACGTCCGGGTCTCCGATCTCATCCTGGTCAGCCACACCGGCGAGGTGGTCGAAGGCACCCGGCCGGTCAACCCGGCCGCCTTCGCCATCCACTCGGCCGTCCACGCCGCCCGTCCCGATGTGATCGCCGCCGCCCACGCCCACTCGATTTACGGCAAGGCCTGGTCAGCCTTGGGGCGAACGCTCGACCCCATCACCCAGGACGCCTGCGTGTTCTTCGAGGACCACACGGTGTGCGAGGAGGGCGGGGGCGCCATCGTCCTCGAGGAGGCGGCGGCCAAGGCCCTGGCCACGGCGCTCGGCCCGCACAAAGCCACCATCCACCGCAACCACGGGCTGTTCACCGTGGGCCACACCGTCGACGAGGCGGCGTGGTGGTTCATCACCATGGAGCGCTCGTGCCAGGCCCAGCTCCTGGCCGAGGCGGCCGGCACGCCCCTCCTCATCAACGACGAAGGGGCCCGCTACACCCGTGACTACACCGCGTCTCCCCTGGGCGGTTGGTTCTCCTTCCAGCCGCTGTGGGACGAGATCGTGCGCAGCGATCCCGATCTCTTCGACTGAGCCCCTCGCCTGCTGGCCCTGTCGGCGCCCGTTGAATTCCCCCGGCCCTTCGGATACGTTCGTCCGGACATTCATGGGGAACGGATCGCGTCGCAGACGCAGAAGAGAGGTGTGTTATGGCACTCGGGTTCTACTTCGTCAACCCCGGCTTCACCAAGGAGAAGTACGCCGATGCGCTGGCGCAGCTGGAGGCGGCCGGCGCCGGCTCACCCAAGGGACGGACGTTCCACGTCGGCCTCGAATCCGATGGTGAGATTCAGGTGTTCGACATCTGGGAATCGCAGGAGGAATTCGAAGCCTTTGGAGCGACCCTGATGCCCATCCTGGCCGGACTCGGCCTTGAAGTAGGCGAGCCGATGGTGAGCCAGGTGCACAACGTGATCAAGGGCTGAGCCTCCGGGCCGGGCCACCCGCCCCCGCCGCTTGTCACCAGAACGAGAACTTGTTCTAATCTTCGGCCCATGGAGTGCAACCTGGCCGACCTGTTCGAAGCGGCCGTCGACGCCTACCCCGAGCGGGAGTACCTGGTCGCCAACGGAGAGCGCCGGACCTATGCCGAGATGGAAGCCCGGGCCAACCGCCTGGCCCACCACCTGGCCGCCCAGGGCATCGGACCAGGTGACCACGTCGGCATCTACTCCTACAACAGCGTCGAGTGGGTCGAGACCGCCTGGGCCGTCTTCAAGCTGCGAGCGGTGTGGATCAACATCAACTACCGCTACGTCAAGGAGGAGCTGCGCTACCTCTTGACCAACGCCGACCTTAAGGCCCTGGTCCACCAGCGCGAGTTCTCCCCCCTGGTCGCCGACCTCCTCCCCGACCTGCCCCAGCTCTCCCACGTCATCGTCGTCAACGACGGCACCGATGCCCCCCACCCTTCGCCCGACTCCGTGGACTACGAGGATGCGCTGGCCGCCCAGTCGCCCGAGCGCGATTTCGGCCCGCGTTCGGGCGACGACATCTACATCCTCTACACCGGGGGTACCACCGGCATGCCCAAGGGGGTGGTCTGGCGGCACGAGGACGTCTTCTACGCCCTGGGCGGCGGGACCGATCCCATTACCAACACCCGCATTGAGGACCCGGGCACCATGGTGGACAAGGGCGCCGGCGGCCCCTTGACGTTCCTGCCCGTGGCGCCCTTGATGCACGGCGCCACGCAGTGGGCCGTGATGGGCCAGAGCTTCGTCGGCTCCAAGATCGTGCTCGTGGCCAAGTTCGACCCCCATCAGGTGTGGAATCTGGTCGAGACTGAAAAGGTGAACTCGGTCATGATCACCGGTGACGCCATGGGCAAGCCCCTGATCGAGTCCCTGAGCGACGAGGGCACCCACCATGACCTCTCCACACTCTTCGCCGTGGTGTCGTCCGCCGCGCTGTTCAGTGCGCCGGTGAAGGACGAGTTCTTCGCCCACCTCCCCGACATCATGATCACCGACGCCGTCGGGTCATCCGAAGGCGGCAACAACGGGATGACCGTCGTCACCCCCGGCCACACTGCCATGAAGAGTGGACCCACGGTCCATCTCCTGGGCCAGACGGTCGTCTTCGACGAGGATCTCCACGAGGTGGAGCCCGGTTCGGGGGTCGTCGGCAAAATCGCCCGCTCGGGCGACATCCCACAGGGGTACTACAACGATCCCAAGAAGACAGCGGAGGTCTTCCTCACCGTGCGGGGCACCCGTTACGTGATGCCCGGCGACTACGCCACCGTCGAGGCCGACGGTTCGATCACCCTGTTGGGGCGTGGCTCCATCGTCATCAACTCGGGCGGCGAGAAGATCTTCCCCGAGGAGGTGGAGTCGGCCGTGCGCTCGCACCCCGATGTCATGGACGCCATCGTGTGCGGCGCGCCCGACGAGCGTTGGGGCCAGACGGTGGCCGCCATCATCCAGCCTCGGGTGGGGCACGACGCCCCGAACCTGGACAGTATCCAGGAGCATTGCCGCTCCACCATCGCCGGCTACAAATTGCCCCGCCGCCTCCACGTGGTCGAGACGATCGAGCGCTCTCCAAGCGGCAAACCGGATTACACCTGGGCCACGGCGATCGTGAACGCCACCGACGCGGCCACCAGTGCCCCTTGAGCTGACCGACCTCCTGGCCGGACGGTCCGACGGCGGAGGTCACGCAACACCGCTCCCGGTGGCCGCGCTCACCATGGAGCTCCAACGTGGCGTCATGGGGGACCGGGCGTCCTTTCCCGAGTTGGCGGCCGCGGCGGCCGACCGCGACATCGTGGCCCACGCGCAGCGGCTTCTCGCCGCCTTCCGGGCCGCGGGCCGGCCAGTGGTGCACTGCGTGGCCGAATTCCGGGCCGACCGGGCCGGCACCTGGACCAACACCCCCCTGCATTCGGCCGTGCTCCGCCGTCCCGAGCACCTGCTCGAAGGCACGGCGGCCACCGAGCTGGTCCCCGGGCTCGGAGCCGAGACGACGGACTACGTCTCGGCCCGTCGCCACGGTGTCGCCCCCTTCACCGGAACCCCGCTCCACGAGCTGCTGCAGGGGCTGGGCGTCCGCGTCCTCGCCGTGGCCGGCGTGTCGGTGAATCTGGGCGTCCTCGGCCTCTGTGTCGAAGCGGTCAATCTGGGTTACCAGGTCGTCGTGGCCACCGACGCCGTCGTCGGCATCCCTCTCGACTACGCCGACGCCGTGCTGAACAACTCGATTGGCCTGGTGGCCTCCCTGCACTCCGTCGACGACATCGCCGATGCGCTGGCCACGCTCACGCGATGATGCGGGGATGCCCGCCGGCCAGCTCCTCCTCCTGACCGGCTCGCCCGGTTGCGGCAAGACCACCGTGGCCCCCTTGGTGGCCGACCTCCATCCCCTGTCGGCCTACCTCGACCTGGACTGCTTCTTCGCCAAGCTGCGCACCGGAGCCATTGAGCCCTGGCGCACCAAAGCCCACCAGCAGAACCGCGTGGTCCTCTCCGCCGCCGCGGCCGCGCTCACCGCGTTCGCCGCGGGGGAGTACTTCACCATCGGTGAGGGGATCCTCTACCCCAACATGGTCGACCTCTTTTCCGCTACTTGCGAGCCCCTGGGCCTCGACCTCAACTACGCCGTACGGGAGGCCCCCCTGGACGTGGTGCATCGACGTGTCGAGGGCCGGACAACTGACCCTGAGCATGCCGGCGCACTCGCCGACGCCGCGGTGATCGACGACCTGTGGGCCCTGTTCGAGGGGCTCGGGGTCGAGGAACGCCACCGGGTCGACTCCGGTCGGCAGGCCCCCCGCACCGTCGCCGAGGAGATCGACCGGCGCTTGCAGAGCGGAGACTTCCTCCTCTGAAGGTGCCGGGCCGGAAAGGTG
This sequence comes from Acidimicrobiaceae bacterium, assembly GCA_003169675.1. Classification (GTDB taxonomy): domain Bacteria; phylum Actinomycetota; class Acidimicrobiia; order Acidimicrobiales; family RAAP-2; genus Bog-473. The sequence goes on along the minus strand of PNAT01000164.1, from coordinate 9,303 downwards.
CGGTGTTACCATGCGCGGGCCCGAGGAGGAGGACACCCTGCCATGAGAATGAAGACGGCATGTGTCATGGGGTTGGCGCCAGTTCTAGTCGGATTGTGCGCGCCGGCCTGGTCGACGGCGTCCGAAGCCTCCGCAGCGGGAAACGCAATAGGGGCGGAAGCGGCGAAGGCGGCACACGCCACCAAGCCACCCGTCAAGCCGTGCAAGTCATCGCTGACCCAGGTCCTCCAGCACCCGAAGGCGCCGCTGACCAATTACCTGTTCTCGCCCGCCACCGGGGCGAAAACCCCGCAAGATGCCATGAAGAAAGTCGTCGGTTCGGAGAACGAGCGAGGGCTGATCGCCATCTGCCCGTACATCACCAGCGAGGAGGTCTTCGATGTCGTCCAGACCGCGGTGCTCTTCACGGGAGGCGCCACGCCGTCGGTGATGGTCAGGACTCTCGAGAACGGGGTGGGGGGCCCTACGGAGAAGGTGACCATCGGCAAGCTGCACTGCACCGGGTCGAAGTGCTCCGCCACGGTGACGTCCTCTTCGACAATCCCGGGCTCCAGCGGTTCCAGCACCGAGACTGTGCAGACGACGAGGTACGGATCGGGTTGGTTCGTCAGCCAGTACCTGCTCTCCAGCGCGTCCGGCTCCACCTGAGCGCCTGGGAGGACTCCCGCCCGAACAGCGCCTACCTGCCGCTCTGGGCCAGGCGCTGCTTGGTCGTGCTGTGGATGGGGTCCTTGTCGAAGTTGCCCAGCACGTGCCGGCCGAAGGTCTCGACCGCCTCCTCGCAGGTCTCCCGCGAGATTGACGTGGAGAGCATGCCGAACGCCAACTGGTCGGCCCCAGTGCTGGCGTAGTTCTCAATGGCCTTGGTCACCTCGTCCGGTGTACCGACCGCGATGTCACCCGATGCGATGACGGATTCGAGCGTGTCGGCGTCCATGGCCGGGACCAGGTCGGGCCACTCGGGCAGGCCCTTGGGCTTGGGGAAGGTGTCGAGATACCGGAAGACCAGACTCAGGTGGTAGTTCGACTCGGACTCCAAGAAAGCTTGGCGGGCCTTGGCCCCGTCCTCCATGCAGATCATCTGCGTGGTGATCATGACGTTGTTGTTCACGTAGGCCCCGACCGGGTTTGTGCACTCGGCGATCTTCTCCTTGTAGCGGGCCACCAGGGGGGTCAGCTGGTCGGGAGTGGAGAAACCGAAGCACAAGATGCCCACGCCGAGCTCGGCCGCCAGGTCGAAGGTCGACGGGCTGCCGGCCGCCATCCAGATGGCGGGGTGGGGCAGGGAGTAGGGCTTGGGGAGCACGTTGCGGGTCGGCATGGAGAAGAACTCGCCGTCAAAGCTGTACTCCTCCTCCTTCCACATGCGGACCAGCTGCGGCAGGACCTCTGCCACCATCTCCCGGGTGATGTCGGGATCCTCAATCCCGAAGCCGCGCTGCTCGGTGGTCGAAGAACCACGGCCGATACCGAACTCGAAGCGGCCTTCGGAGAGATGGTCGAGCATGGCCACCCGCTCGGCGATACGGGCCGGGTGGTTAACCGGGGGCGTGATGTTGAAGATGCCCGATCCGACGTGGATGTTGGACGTCTTGGCCGCCACGAAGGCCAGGAAGGACTCGGAGGCCGAGAGGTGCGAGTAGTCGGTGAGGAAGTGGTGCTCGGAGGCCCAGGTGTACTTGAACCCGGCCTTGTCCGCCGCCACGATGAACGCCACTTCGTCCATGATGCGGTGGTGCTCGGCGGCATCGCCGTGAAGGGCTCGGTACTTGGGCAATAGGCACGCGGCATTGAAGATCCCGAATTCCATGGGGTGAGAAGTCCTCCCGTACGGTGCCGCGGTCCAGTCCGCGGGGCGTGCAAGCGAAGGTAACACGGCATGGACTAAAATGCAACGTGTTCCAATAATGAGGGTCCCCTCCCAGGTCAGCGACGTTCGGAGATGAAGTGAACCAGCCGGAGACGATTGCCCAGGCCGTACTCCTCCGGGCCGATGACACCTCGGTGGGCCTCATCGCCGGAGATCAGCGCCTCACCCATGCCGAGGTGGCCCGCCTGGCCGCGCAGAGGGCGGCCTGGCTCCTCGCCCGCCGCTCCCCGGGCCCGTTCCATGTGGCCCTCCTCTTGGACAACGTGTCCGAGTTCATCTTCTGGATGGAGGCGGCCGCCCTGGTCGGCGCCGTCCTGGTCGGGGGCAATCCCACCCACCGCGGTGACGAGTTGGCCCGCGACCTCTCCCACACCGAGTGCCAGTTCCTGGTCACCGACTCCACCTATCTCCCCCTGGTCGAGGGGGCGCGCATCGGGGAGGGCATCGGCACCGTCACGCCTGACAATCCCCGAGTCCTCGTCCTCGATACGCCTGCAGCCCCGCGCGCCCTGCAACCCTTCGCCGACGCCACCGCGGCCAGCGTGATCGATCCGGACATCACGCCAGAAAGCCTGGGCTATCTCCTCTTCACCTCCGGCACGTCGGGCGCGCCCAAGGCGTGCCTGTGCAGCCAAGGGCGGCTGGCCCGCATCGGCGCCATCGTGGCCCAGATGTTCGAGCTGACCGCCGACGACGTCTGCTACCTCTCCATGCCGCTTTTCCACTCCAATGCCCTGATGGCCGGCTGGGGGCCCGCCTTGATGGCTGGTTCCACGGTGGCGTTGCCCGCATCGGGCCGGTTCTCCGCCTCCGGCTTTCTGCCCGACGTACGGGCGGCCGGAGCCACCTACTTCAATTACGTGGGCAAACCACTGGCCTACATCCTGGCCACACCCGAGCGTCCCGACGATGCCGAGAACCCGCTCGTCCGGGCCTTTGGGAACGAAGGATCGGCCGACGATGTGGCCCGCTTCGCGGCGCGCTTCGGGGTCAACGTCACCGACGCCTATGGATCCACCGAGGGTGGCGCCACCGTGGCCCGTACGCCCGACACGCCGGCGGGGGCATTGGGCCGCGCGCCCGAAGGCACCGTCGTCCTCGACGCCGGCACCGGGGAGGAGTGCCCGCCGGCCACCTTCGATGCCCAAGGCCGGATCCTCAACGCCGAGGCCGCCATAGGCGAGCTGGTGTCGAAGACGGGCGGCGTGGGATTCGAGGGTTACTGGCGCAATGACGAGGCCCAGCGGGCCCGGTTGCGCGACGGCTGGTACTGGACCGGCGACCTGGCCTACCGGGATGCGGACGGCTTCTTCTACTTCGCCGGGCGCGACCACGACTGGCTCCGGGTCGACGGGGAAAATTTCGCTTCGGCCCCCATTGAGCGCATCCTGCAACGGCACCCTGACGTGATCCTGGCCGCGGTGTACGCCGTGCCCGACCCGGTGGTGGGTGATCAGGTGATGGCCGCGGTGCAGGTGCGGCCTGGACTCGATCGCATCGATGCGGACGGCCTGGCCGAGTTCTTGTCCGTCCAGGGCGACATGGGGACCAAGTGGGCGCCCCGCTTCGTCCGCATGATGGAGGAGCTGCCCATCACCGCCACCAACAAGGTGCTCAAGCGCGCGCTCCGGGCCGAACGGTGGAATTGCACTGACCCCGTACTCTGGCAACCCCAGAAGGGCGGCCGCTACGAAGTCCTGGGTGAGGAAGGCGCCAAGATGCTCGAGGCTTCCGTGGGTGAGCGTGTCTTGTGACGCACCCTGGTGGTCTCTACGACACCATCGGCCTCGGCTACACCAACCATCGTCTCCCTGATCCGCGCATCGCGGCGCAGATCTGGGCCTCGGTCGGCCTTGCCGACCGGATCCTCAATGTGGGCGCCGGTACCGGTTCGTATGAAGACTCCCATCGCACCATGGTGGCGGTGGAGCCCTCCGCCGTCATGATCGGTCAGCGCCCAACGGGCTCGGGGCCGGCCATTCGGGCACACGCTGAGTGCCTGCCCTTCCCCACCGGGACCTTCGACGTCGCCCTGGCCCTCATGACGGTGCATCATTGGAGCGATCTGGAGCTGGGATTGGCCGAGATGCGCCGGGTGGCCCGCCGCCAGGTGGTCTTCACCTTCGACCCGGCGGTGCACGATGCACTGTGGATCTTTCAGGACTACGTGCCGGCCATCATCGGAATGGCCGATGCCGTGCCACTCGATGCCGTCGTCGGCGCGCTGCAGGCCGACCGCGTCGAGATTGTCCCGGTGCCGGCCGACTGCACGGACGGTTTCATCCTGGCCTACTGGAACCGCCCCGAGCTCTTCCTTGAGCCCTCGATCCGAGCCAGCACCTCGGGCTTTGCCCGACTTGAAGCCGCACTCGTCGACTCCGGAATGGCCCGGTTGGCCGAGGACCTGGCCAGCGGAGAATGGCACCGGCGCCATGGCGACCTCATGGCCCGGAAATCGCTCGATGCCGGACTCCGGCTCGTCGTGGCCGGCTGACCTCCGAATCCACACGGTCTACCCAATAGGGGCTGAGCGGGGAGAGAACTGGTGCCCCAACCGCCGACAGTTGCCAGGACGACCGGCCACTCTCACGACGGGAGTCCGATCATGCCGATGGCGGTCATCACCCCGGCGATGTGCTGAGGTCAACTGGTGTAATCGACCGGCTTCGTTCCTTCGATTCCGATGGCGAAGGCCAGGCCGCGCAACCCTGCGTTCTTCGTGATCGGCCAGATGCTGTGGACCGCGTCGGGCGGAATTCGAATCAGGTCTCCTTGCCCCACTTCACGTTCCTCATCGGCGATCTTCATGATGCCGCGTCCCGAAATGATGTAATAGAACTCGTGGGTGGGATGCGAGTGTGGATCGACCAGCCCGCCTCCCGCCACCTCCCATTCACTCACCAGCTCGAGAAATCCGCCTGATGTCGCATCGTGCAATTCGCGTGGCTCTATGAGCCACCACACGGGGACGGTTCCTGCATGCTCCACCACCGGAACTACGTCTCGGGCCGAACGGACATCCATTCCACTCCCCCTCATCTGGCCGGTGTCGGAAGGGCAATCCTACGGCAGCGAATCGGGAGGGCAACGTCCCGTTCAGGTGTCGATGGCCGACCGCAGATCGGCCAGGCGGTCACGGTCCAACGAGTAGTAAACCCACTTACTCCGTCGCTCGCCGTGCACCAGGCCGGCATCAGCCAGGATCTTGAGGTGATGTGACACCGTGGGCTGGCTCTTTCCCAGTGGTTCCACGAACTCACAGACACACACTTCGCCTTCGGGAGCCGCCGCCAGGATGCTCAGTACCTGAAGTCGTACCGGGTCAGCCAACGCCGTGAACCCCAGCGCCAGTCCGGCCGCTTCCTCGGCGTCAAGCGGTGAGGCCAGGATCGAGGGGCAGCATGGTGCGGGCGATTCGAGTATGGCTGTTCGCTTGGTCATGGCTATTCTCCCATTGACATTCGTGAATGTATCGATCAATATACATGTATCGACAGATATCGATACTAATGGAGGCGTCCCGTGTCCCGTGTCCAACTTGCCCTCAACGTCTCAGACATTGACGTCGCGGTCGACTACTACTCCAAGCTCTTTGCGGCCGTCCCGGCCAAGCGCCGCCCCGGCTACGCCAATTTCGCCATCGCCGACCCCCCGCTCAAGCTGGTCCTGATTGAGAACCCAGGCGCTCGGGGGGCGGGCGTCGAAGGCGCTCTCAACCACCTGGGGGTCGAGGTCGAGACGACCGATGAGGTGCACGCCGCCATCAGCCGCCTGAGCGGCGAAGGCTTGCCAACGGACGTCCAGGAGGCAACCACGTGCTGCTTCGCCGTCCAGGACAAGGTCTGGTCCAACGATCCAGACGGTGCGCCGTGGGAGTACTACTCCGTGTTGGCCGATGCTCCAGATGAGACCGGATTGGGCTGTGCAACGGCGTCCACTGCACCGTCCGCTCCGTCTGCATGCTGCTGAGCCTGTGAGTGGACGTCCCACCGAGTCGTCCATCACATGAATGAACTGGCATTGTGGCGGCGTGTAAGCGCCGAGTTCATCGGTTCGGCCTTTCTGGCGGCCGTCGTCATCGGCTCGGGTATTGCCGCCCGCCAGCTCTCGCCGGGCAACATCGGCCTGGAGCTCCTGGAGAACGCAGCGGCGACCGCAGCGGGGCTCTACGCGCTCATCTTGATGGTCGGCCCGGTCTCGGGCGCACACTTCAATCCGGTGGTGTCGTTCGTTGACGCCTCATTCGGCGGGTTGAAATGGCGGGATGCCCTCTTGTACCTACCGGCCCAGGTGGCTGGTTGTTGTGGCGGGGCCGTAGTGGCCAACCTCATGTTCTCCAAAGCGGCGGTCAGCATCTCGACCCACCATCGGGCCAGCGGGGCCCACTTCCTTTCCGAAGTGGTGGCCACGCTCGGACTCATCCTGGTGATCTTCGCCCTGGCCCGCAGCGGGCGGGGCAGCAGCGCGGCGGCGGCGGCCGTAGGGTCCTACATCGGCGCGGCCTACTTCTTCACCAGTTCCACCAGCTTCGCCAACCCGGCCATCAGTGTGGGGCGCATGCTCTCTGACACCTTCGCCGGCATTGCCCCATCGTCGGTCCCCGTCTTCGTGGCGGCCCAGATTGTCGGGGGGCTCTTGGCCTATGGCGTGATCATGGTGCTCTACCCCGGGGTGACGAAAGCTGAGGCGGCTGATGTCGTGGTCCCGCACCAGCTCCACCCGAATTCAGAGGTGACGCCCTGATGGAGCCACCCGTCGTGCTGTTCCTGTGCATTCACAATGCGGGACGGAGCCTGGCGGCCCGGGTGCTGCTGGACCATTACGCACAGGGTCGCATTGACGTGCACTCCGCCGGGTCAGAACCGGGCCATGAGCTGAACCCATCGGTCGTCGCCCTCCTGGTTGAACGCGGTCTCGATCCGAGCAAGGAATTCCCCAAGCCGCTGACTGACGAGCTGGCCCGGGAAGCCGACGTGATCGTGACCATGGGGTGCGGCGACACCTGCCCGGTCTATCCCGGCAAGCGGTACGTGGACTGGGAGCTCGACGACCCGGCCGGCCAGCCGATTGACGCCGTTCGACCGATCATCGAAGAGATCGACCGTCGGGTACGCGACCTCCTGGGTGAGATCCTCGGCGCGGCGGCGACGTGAAGGATCTCCGTCCCCCGCTTGCCTCGCCGGCGGTCTGGCGGTCTGGCGACGTGGCAGACCCGGCGAAGTGGACCTGGCGGCTCTCCCGAGCAGAGCGCCAGGCCATCGTGTCCGCCGCGGGCCGGGCCAGGGCTGCCGGCCGGACGACCGCGACCCTCGAGCTCGGCGACTTCGATCTCCCGGTCCTGCGCCCGGGGGTGACGGCCTGGGTGGAGGCCCTGCTGCGGGGACAGGGCTTCATCCTCCTCCGTGACTTTCCCCTTGAGGAGCTCACGCCATTTGAGATCGAGCTGGCCTACGTCGGGCTCGGTCTCCAGCTCGGCACACCGGTCGGGCAGGATGCCGACGCCACCTTGCTCGGTCACGTGCGAGACGAGGGGATGGCGCGGAACGATCCCGGCGTGCGGCTCTACCGGACGAACAAACGCCAGGATTTCCACACCGATGGCTCGGACATCGTCGGCCTGCTCTGCCTGGCCAAGGCTCGCTCGGGAGGCGAGAGCCGCATTGCCAGCTCCCTCGGGGTCTACAACGAGATCCTCCACCGGCGTCCCGACCTGCTCGAGGTGCTGTACGAGCCGATGTTCTGGGACCGCAACGATGAGCAGTCCAAGGGCGAGGACCCCTATTTCAGCTTGCCCGTGCTCAACGATGTTGCGGGCGCCCCCCGTTTCTTCTACATCGGCTGGTACATCCGGGATGCCCAACGCCACCCTCAGGTTCCACGCTTGACCGAAGCCCAAGAGGAAGCCATGACCCTCATTGAGGGCATCGCCAATGACCCGGATTACTACTTGGAGATGGATTTCGAGCCGGGCGACATCCAGCTGCTGGCCAACGCCACAATCCTCCATTGCCGGGAGGAGTTTGTGGACCACTCCGAGGCGGATCGGCGGCGACACCTCCTTCGGCTCTGGCTCACCGCTCACGACTCTGCCAGCGTCGATGACGTGCTGCGGGGCGGGATCCCCAAGCGGAAATAACACCTGGCATTCACGGCGACTCACCGAAGACGGATGGCGACGGTCTGAGCGAACCGCTCCTACGCCAGCTCGGCGTGCTCGGTCGGGTCCTCCTTGTGCGAGGCGGTCAGGTAGGCCACGAAGATCACGATCAAGACCGTCAGACCGAGCGCCACCCAGCCGTCACCCCATCCGAGGCCGGTCAGCCTCTTGGCCTTGCCCAGCCAGTCGGCGAACGATGCGCCGACCGGGCGCGTCAGGACGTAGGCGATCCAGAAAGCCAGCACCCCGTTCATCTTGAAGCTCCGGTAGCCCAGGGAGGGGACCAGGATCATGCCCGTGAAGGCCATGGCCGAGAGGAAGAAACCCAGTCCCATGGTGTGCGCGGTCAGGTCACCGGCTGCCGTGCCGAGGGCAAAGGTGGCCAGGACGGCCGCCCAGTAGAAGAGCTCACGCTGGAGGGTGAAGATGCTGTGAATCGAAAGGGTTTTTTCGACCTTGTGCCATACGAAGAAGACGACGGCCAGAACCACGGCAAAAAATGCCGTTGACGCGGTGTAGGGAACCTTGAACTGAATGTGCAACGCGTCGGCGGCCATGGTCCCGAACACAGCGACCATGGCCACGGCCAGCCAGTACTTCCAGGGCACGTAACGGGCCGCCACCAGCTGGATGGCCAGCGTCACCACCAGAATGATCGCGCTCAACGCCACCATGAGGAATTTGTTGTAGCGCAGAACGAAGAAGTCGGCTGTGGCCTCGCCCATGGCGGTGGTCAGCAGCTTGGTGATCCAGAAGTAGGCCGTGATCTCGGGAACCTTGATGGCGGTCCGCCGGCCCAGATCCATCAGACCGGGATAGTAAGACACCGACGTCGCCGTGGGCAAAATCCTGGTGCCTAGCGGTCGATGCCCAGGACCAGCCCGCTGGTGGGGACCCCGGTCCCCGCCGTGACGACCACGTGCTCAAGTTCGGGCACCTGGTTGGTCGACGTGCCGCGCACCAGACGCACCCCCTCGGCAATCCCGTTCATCCCGTGCAGATAGGCCTCGCCCAGCTGACCGCCGTGGGTGTTGATGGGGAGGCTGCCGCCCAACCCGATGCGTCCGTCCCTCACGAAGTCCTTGGCCTCTCCCTTGGCGCAGAACCCGAGCTCCTCGAGTTGGTAGAGGACGTAGGGCGTGAAGTGGTCGTAGAGGATGGCGGCCTGCATGTCGTCGGGCCCCAATCCCGAGGTCTCCCAGAGTTGGCGCGCCACCACGGCCATTTCGGGCAAGCCGAGGAGATCGTCGCGGTAGTAGCTGGTCATCATGTCCTG
>PNAT01000030.1 GCA_003169675.1 Acidimicrobiaceae bacterium | reverse complement strand
TTGATCTCGATCAGGTCGATGTCGTCCAGCGACAGCTTGGACTTGGCCAGCACCAATCCCGTGGCCGGGATGACGGCGGTCAACATGATCTGCGGATCATTGGCCGCCACGGCGAACGTGTGGAAGCGGGCCCGGGGACGCAGCCCCAGCGCGCTGGCCTTCTCCTCGCTCATGATCAGCACGGCGGCGGCCCCGTCGGAAATCTGCGACGAGGTGCCGGCGGTCACCGCCCCGGTCTCGGAAAAGGCCGGCCGCAGCCCGGCCAGCTTCTCCAGTGAGGTGTCCCGGCGCACCCCCTCGTCGACCGACATCAACCCGCTCACCTCGGCCGCGCCCGGGACGTCGGGGTGGGCGCGGGCTTCGAGGGCCACGATCTCCCCGGCGAAACGCCCCTCATCGGTGGCCCGTACCGCCCGCTGGTGGGACTGCAGGGCCAGGGCGTCCATGTCGTCCCGGGTGACCTTCCAACGCCGGGCGATCTCCTCGGCGCATTCGCCCTGGTGGATCAGCTCGAAGCGCTCCTTGTAGAGAGGTCCGTAGGGTTCGCCCGGTCCCGGCTCGGTGGTCGAACCGATGGGCACCCGGCTCATCGACTCGATCCCGGCCCCGATGGCCACATCCATGGCACCCGCCATCACCGCCTGGGCCGCGAAGTGGATGGCCTGTTGGGCCGAACCGCACTGGCGGTCGACCGTGGTGCCCGGCACCGTCTCGGGGAACCCGGCCGCCAGCGCGGCATTGCGGGCGATGTTCATCGCCTGCTCGCCCACGGTCATGGTGCAGCCCATGATCACGTCTTCGACCAGCGCCGGGTCTAGGTCATTGCGATCCAGCAGCGCGGCCAGAGGCTGGGCGGCCAAGTCGGTGGCGTGCCACCCCGAGAGGCGGCCCCCCCGGCGTCCCACGGGGGTACGTACAGCATCGATGATGACGGCGTTCGGCATGAGTGGTCCAGTCTGACGCCGAATCTGACGAGGTGCCAGATACCGGGGCCTCAGAGGGAGTTCACAGGGTGAGCACCAACCCCATCGCCCATGGACCAGGATAAGGGCCGTGCGCCGTCCCCTCCTCGCCGCCGCGGTTGGCGTGCTCACGATGGCCGGGCTGGCGACCTCCTCAAGCGCCAGCTCTGCGTCCACCTCCTCCCGCGGCGCGCTGCGCGCCCTCACAGCCGGGGAGCAGACCACCGTCACCTACTGCAACCACCAGCAGGCCAGGATCACCGAGCCGCCCATTCCCGGGCACCCGGCACCGGCGGCGGTCTACGTCCACGGTGGCTCGTGGGTGTCGGGAAATTACGACACCGGCGGGTTCCTCATTGATCAGATCGGCCCGGATCTGGCCTCCAAGGGCTTCGTGGTCGTCAGCGTCAACTACCGGCTCGGGCCCGGCGTTCCCTGGCCGGCCCAGATAGAGGACGTCAAGTGCGCCATCCGCTTCATCAGGGCCAACGCCCGCGCCCTCAATGTCAACCCGAACGAGATCGGCACCTGGGGGCAGAGTGCGGGTGGCCAGCTGGCCAGCCTGCTGGGCACGGCGGGACCCTCGGCCGGCTGGGACGGGGGCGCCTACCCCCATCAGTCCAGCAAGGTGGAGGCCGTCGTCGACATGGCCGGACCGTCGGACCTCCAGACCCTGGGCGTGCAGGGTGACAGCCGGCTGGTCGAGGCGTCGTTCGTATCGCTGCTGGGCAAGAAGGCGGCCCACAACCTCAACACGGCCATGAAGGCGGCCAGCCCGGTGACCTACGCCGCACCCGGGGACCCGCCCTTCCTGATCCTCCATTCCGACAACGACCGCATCGTCTACCCCCAACAGTCCAAGGAGCTGTCCTGGGACCTGGCGGCCAACCAGGTCCCGAACCAACTGGTCATCGTGAGCGGCGCCGGTCACGAATTCGACCAGGCCGGCGGGTCGCCCGACCAGGGCGCCATCGCCACGATGGTGGTCGACTTCTTCATTGCCCACCTGGCCTTCCACCTCTAACACGACCCAGGTGCCTCGTTGGCAATCAATGGACGGGTGTGGCAGATTCGCTGCGCCATGGACCTGACCTTCAGCGCCGAGCACGAAGCGTTCCGGGCCGAGGCCCGGACCTGGCTGGCCACGCACGTGCCCACCGAGCCGCTCCCCTCGCTCGATACGGAAGCCGGATTCGCCGCGCACCGCACCTGGGAGCACATGCTCTTCGAGGACCGCTGGTCGGTGGTGAGCTGGCCCACGGAATACGGCGGGCGCGACCTCGGGATCATGGAGTGGCTGGTCTTCGAGGAGGAGTACTACCGGGCCCGGGCGCCCAAGCGGGTGAGCCAGAACGGCATCTTCCTTTTGGCCCCCACCCTGCTCGAGTACGGCACCGACGCCCAGAAGGCGCGCTACCTCCCCCCCATGGCCTCGGGGGACGAGATCTGGTGCCAGGGCTGGTCCGAGCCCGACGCCGGCAGCGACCTGGCCGGCATCCGCTCCCGAGCGGAACGCAACGCCAGCGGCGACGGCTGGCTGCTCAGCGGCCAGAAGACCTGGGCCAGCCGCGGCGCATTCGCCGAGTGGTGCTTCGGCATCTTCCGCACCGATCCCGAGGCCGAGCGCCACCGCGGGCTCACCTACTTCCTCGTGGCCATGGATTCGCCCGGGGTGACAGTACGGCCCATCGCCCAGATAGACGGCGAGACCGGGTTCGCCGAGATCTTCTTCGACCAGGTCGCCGTCCCCGACGACCATGTCCTGGGCGAGGTCGGTGCCGGGTGGTCGGTCGCCATGGCCACGGCGGGCAGTGAGCGCGGCCTCAGCCTGCGCAGCCCGGCCCGCTACACCGAGGCAGCCGACCGCCTCCTCGACCTCTTCCATCAGCGCGGCGGGCCAGCGTCCGCGGCCGACGCCGTGGCCCAGGCCTACATGGACGCCCAGGCCTACAAGCTCCACACCTACTGGACGGCCACCAAGGTGAGCCGGGGCCACTCTGTCGGGCCGGAGGCCAGCTGCAACAAGATCTTCTGGTCCGAGACCGACGTGTCCATTCACGAGACGGCGCTGTCGTTGCTCGGACCCGACGCCGAGCTGCTCGAGGCGGGCTCGCCCGGGGAATGGCTCGACGGGTATCTCTTCGCTCTGGCCGGGCCGATCTACGCCGGGACCAACGAGATTCAACGCAACGTGGTGGCCGAGCGCCTGCTCGGCCTGCCACGGGGCTGAGCCCGAGAAATTGAGTATGGACTTCGCCTTCTCCGACGAGCAGGACGAGCTGCGCCAGGCCGTGCGCCGGGTGCTAGCGGCCGAGTGTCCAGTCGCCGCCCTTCGGACCTTCGATGCTGCGGCACCCGAGCAGCGCACCACACTGGCCCGGGCCCGCTGGGCGGTGTTGGCCGAGTTGGGCGCTCCCGGAATCCTGGTGTCCGAGCCCGAGGGAGGCCTCGGGTTGGGAGACGTCGACCTGGTCGGCGTCTTCGAGGAAGCCGGATGGGCGGCCCTGCCCGAGCCCTTGATGGAGACGGCCGGACTGGCGGCGCCCACGCTGGCGGCTTTGCTGCCGGCGCCGATGGCCGCCGCAGCGCTGCATGCGCTCATCGAAGGTCCCGCCACCTTCGCCGTCGGTGGCATCGATGTCACCGAGTCGGGGCCGACGTCGCCCACCACCGTCTCGGCCGACGGGCTGTTGTGCACCCCGCGCGTCCTCGGTGCCCGCGATGCCACCATCTTCCTCTTGGCCTGCCAGGACCCCGATTCGGGTTGGCAGCTCCACGCCGTGCCCGCCACGTCATGTGTGGTCGAAGCCACCCCGGCGCTCAGCTCGACCCGGGACATGGCCGTCGTCCACTGGCCGCTCTCAGCCGACACGCTGTTGGCCTACGGCGTGGCGGCCGAGGCCGTGATCACCCTCCTGGCCGACCGGGCCGCCGCCGGGTCGGCCGCCTTCCTCATCGGCCTGGCCGACCGCATGATCACCTTGGCCGCCGACTACGCCAAGGAGCGCCAGCAATTCGGCCGGCCCATCGGCAGCTTCCAGGCGGTCAAACACCTGCTGGCCAACGCCCGGGTCAAGCTGGAGTTCGCCCGACCGGCCACCTACCGGGCCGCCTGGTCCCTGGCCACCGCCCAGCCGTCGGCCTCCCACGACGCCTCCATGGCCAAGGCCATGGCGTCGGACGCCGCCGACCTGGCCGCCCGCACCGCACTGCAGGTCCATGGGGCGATCGGGTACACCTGGGAGTGCAACCTCCACTTCTTCATGAAGCAGACATGGGCGCTCACGCGGGCTTGGGGCGACGCCGGCACCCACCGCCGGCTGGTGCTGCCCCAGGCCAGCAGGCTCTGAATGGGGATGTATCACCAGACAAACCCAGATTAGGCTCTGTCAATGCGATTTCCTCCTTGGCGGCACAGCGTGGGGGGCGCTTCCACGGTGATCCTCTCTAGCGCCCTCGTGGTGGCGGGCGTGTTTGGGCGAGTGGTATTGCTGATTGTCGGGTGCGTTGGCCTTGGTGGGGGCGTGGTGTGGCTTGTGGCAAGCGTCCGCCATGAACGTCGAACGCCTCGGGACCCATTGGCGCAATTCATCTCTGACCGGACCGTGGCCGCCATGACCTTGCGAGAGTCGATTCTCTCGGCCACACCTGACCTAGCGGCCTGGGAGCATTGGGTTGGAGCAGTACGTCAATGGCGCGACGCAACAAGGGATGGATTGGAGCACCTCGCACCGGCCACTATCGGATCGTTCCTGGCCTACCACGAGCACCCGCAGAAGTCCTACAACAAGGGCGTTCTTGATGATCCGCTCTGCCAACTGGACGACCACCTGGCACAATTGGGAAAGATCAGGTGTTAGCGAGTTACTCGGCTGCTTCCTTCTCGATCTCAGTATCATCAGACAGGAGCAGCTTCAAGCCCTCTTCGGGCTCCATGTCGATGTTGACCGGGTCGTCGTAGCCCTCAAAAGCATCGCGCGGCACAGGCACAAGAGTACCGGAATGGGGATAGACGATCGACACCGTGGGAACTGACGCTGATCGTGCTTCACCCCTATTTCATTGTTCTAGGGAGGTACTACCGGCGCGGCAGGCGCCTGGAGTACGAGCGGACCACGCGGCAGCCGCCCCGCTTGTTGCGGGCGACGTAACCACGCACTCGGATTCGAGCCATAGTCACTCTCCTTTCTGGGCACGCTACGACCAGGAACCAGCGACTCAGCACCTGACCACTCCCCCCGCTAGTGTGCGGTCTGCATAGAGCGAGTCTCGGCCCACGGGTCGCAGATTCATGGTCCATCCCTCGCATGTCGGCGGGGGATGTTCCAGTTCACGGCTTAAACCAACCCTAGAACGAATTCGCTGTTAATTCGGGGATATGCCCTCACGAATTCGTTATGGATCATCCACCACATCGCAATGGTGGGGTCGTACCTTGGTAATTGTCCGGGGGCCGACGAGGAAACGGGGTTGACATGGCAAGGGCGACACATGCGGATCCAGACCAACAGCAACTGATTGTGAGAATGCCTGTTGAGCTACACGCGGCGATTCGAGATCAGGCAGAGGCAGATGACATGAACATGGCGCAGCTTGTTCGCCGTGCACTCAGGGAGTACCTCGAAAGAAATCGGATCTCTAGGGTCGCGTAGTTCCCTTGTAAGTCAGTCGGCGACCTGGCACCTGTCCCATGAGCCGTGTCATGCGCTCAGTGTCATCCATTTTGCAGGTGGAATATCGGAAGTCGAATTCAGCCAGGTAGCGGTCCAAGTGCTCACGGCTGACGTGGTGATGGGTGCCATCGAGTGACCGCTTGAGCTGGGAAAAGTAGTTCTCGGCCTTGTTGGTGCTGGCCCCATTGTGGACGTACTGGCCGGCTGAATGGTCAACCGTGCCGTGTGACGTGAATCGACGCCCAAGGGCCGTGTACTGGCTCCCAGCATCGGTGTAGAGCACTGAGCCGAGCTTGTTCACGTTCTCGTCAATCACCTTGCGTAGCGTGGCTCCACGGACGTTGGCGACGACCTGACTACGGGCCTCCCCGGTCTTGGCGCTGATCAGGGACACCACAGGCTGCTTGTCTGTGTGGTGGGCGACTCTCTTGGCTCGCCGCTCAGCGTTCATCTTGGTGGGGTCAGGGCCGATGTAGGTCTCGTCAGCCACGATCACGCCGGTCATGGGCGCACCACGCACCTTCATGGCCTCACGGATGCGGTGCGCCATGAACCAGGCGGTCTTGGGGTGAACCCCATAGCGCCGTTCGATCTCACGGGCAGCCAGCCCGTTCTTGTTGGCACACATCTCGAAGAACACGAACACCCAGGTGCGCACCGGCACCTTGGAGCCGTGGAAGATCGTCCCGGTGAGCACAGAGAACTGGCGGCGGCAGTCCTTGCACTTCCACACCCGCCGCTCGGACACGTTGCCGGTCCTGGTCTTGCGGCTCACGTCATTGGAGGGCTTGAGGTAGTAGTGGTCATTGATCGAGCCACAGTGAGGGCAGACGGGCTTGTCGGGCCAGCGGAGCCCTTCCAGGTAAAGGTACGCCGCGGCCTCAGTCGGGATGCGTTCGATCAGGTGGGTGACGGTGATTCGTTCCATGACCCTAATCGTGACTGGTCAGTTTGGGTTTGTCAAGTGATACATCCCCCTCTGAATGGTCATGTCCGATTTCCGCTAGTAATTCCCATCGGCACCTGCCAGGCTGGCCCTCGTGATCGAGGACCCGGACCGGTGCTACCAGGCCGCCCAGAGCAAGGACGCCCGCTTCGACGGCTGGTTCTTCTGCGGTGTCACCTCCACCGGCATCTACTGCCGGCCCAGCTGCCCCGCTCGCACACCCAAGCGCCAGAACATCCGCTTCTACCCCAGTGCGGCGGCGGCCCAGCAGGCGGGCTTCCGCGCCTGCCTGCGCTGCCGACCCGACGCCACCCCGGGCTCACCGGAATGGAACCTACGGGCCGACGTGGTGGCCCGGGCGATGCGCCTCATCCGCGACGGCATCGTCGACCGCGAGGGTGTCGAAGGACTGGCCCGGCGGCTCGGCTACAGCACGCGACAGCTCAACCGGCTGATCACGGCCGAGGTGGGGACGGGGCCCCTGGCCATCGCCCGGGCACAGCGCAGCCAGACGGCGCGCCTCCTACTCGAGACGACCGACCTGCCTATCACCCACGTCGCCTTCGCCGCCGGCTTCGCCTCGGTGCGCCAGTGCAACGAGACGGTGCGCCAGATCTTCGCCGACACCCCGGGAGGACTGCGGGCCCGGGTGCCCAAGGCGGCGGCGCGGCGCCAGGCCAGCGGTGCCACCCAGGGCATCCGACTGCGCCTGCCCTGCCGGCGCCCGTTCCATCCGGATTCGGTGCTGCAGTTCCTGGGCACCCGGGCGGTGGATGGTATCGAGGCCTGCGAGGGTGCGACATATCGACGGAGCATGCGCCTGCCGCACGGACACGGTGTGGTGGCCCTCTCGGCCCCTCACGGTGCCGGGGACGGTCCGGCCTACGTCGAAGGGGCCCTCCGCCTCGCCGATCTGCGGGACCTGACGACGGCCGTATCGCGTTGCCGCCAACTGCTGGACCTCGATGCCGATCCCGTCGCCGTGTGGGAGGCCCTGCGTGGCGACCCGCTCGTCGGACCACTGGTGCAGGAGAGTCCCGGGCGTCGTGTACCCGGCACGGTCGACGGCTTCGAATTGGCCGTGCGTGCCGTCATCGGCCAGCAGGTCTCGGTGGCCGGCGCCCGCACGGTGGCCGGCCGACTCGTCCGGGCCGCCGGCGAGGTCCTGCCCGAATCAGACGGCGCCATCACCCACCTGTTCCCCACGCCGGAGGACCTCCTCGACCTGGCCCAGCGCGACCCGGCGGCGTTCTCCATGCCAAACGGGCGGCGCCGGGCCCTTGTCGCTCTGGCCGAGGCCGTGGCGAGCGGCGACGTGGTCATCGACCCCGGCGCCGATCCCACCGAACTTCGCCAATCGTTGGTGCGGCTGCCCGGCATCGGCCCGTGGACGGCCGAGTACGTCGCCATGCGGGCACTCCGCGACCCCGACGCCTTCATGCCCACTGACCTCGGGATCCGTCGGGCCGCCCGGGCCCTCGGGCTGCCCGACGACCCGGCGCACCTCATGTCAATGACCGAGTCCTGGCGGCCATGGCGCAGCTACGCCATGGCCCACCTGTGGTCGCTCCCCTCCGCTCAGGCCCCCATGGCCAAAACACAACTGACCAAGACACAACGGAAAGGACGTGCCGCATGACCACCACCCGAACTCACTCTGGTCCCACCTTCACCATGCCGTTGGACACACCCATCGGCCGCCTCGTGCTCGAGAGCGACGGTAATGTGCTCATCGGGATCTGGCTGCCCACCCAGGCCCGGCCACGACAGGGCCAGGGCCACGACGCACCACCGGTGCTCAAGGACACGGCCACCCAACTCGAGGAGTACTTCGCCCAGGAGCGGACCGAGTTCGACGTGCCGATGGAATTCGACGGCACCGCCTTCCAGAAGGAGGTGTGGGCCGAGCTGACCCACATCCCCTACGGCACGACCATCAGTTACGGGGAGTTGGCCCGCCGCGTCGGCCGGCCCAAAGGGCCGCGCGCCGTGGGCCAGGCCAACGGCAGGAACCCCATCCCGATTATCGTGCCGTGCCATCGCGTCGTGGCCGGCAACGGCATCGGCGGCTATGGCGGCGGCCTGCCCATGAAGCGGACCCTGCTCGCCACCGAGGGCGTCTCGGCCTGACCGGGTGTCTAAGGTGCGGCCGTGGAAACGACCCAGAGTGTGCGTGATGCCTTCGACCTGAGCGGGCGCGTCGCCCTGGTCACCGGGGCCGGAGGCGGCATCGGCCGCACCACGGCCGAAGTCCTGGCGGCCGCCGGCGCCACCGTGGTCTGCGCCGATGTCAACGCAGGCGCGGCGGCGGAGACCGCCCGAGGTATTCACGAGTCCGGCGGGAGCGCAGAGAGCGCCGAGCTCAACGTGGCCGAGATCGGGGCGGCGGCGACACTGACCGAGGACGTCGTGGGCCGGCACGGCGGGCTGCACGTCATGTGCAACATCGCCGGCATCATGATCGACAGTTCCATCATCGATCTCGACCCGGCCGAGTTCGACCGCATCCTCTCGGTGAATCTCAAGGGTGTGCTCTACGGATGTCAGGCCGCCGGCAAGGTGATGGTGGAACAAGGCGCGGGCAGCATCATCAACATGGCCTCGGCGGCCGTCCTCACCCCCTCCCCGGGCATCGGGCCCTACGCCATCTGCAAGGCGGGGGTGGCGCAGCTGACCCAGTCCATGGCCGTGGAGGTGGGGCGGCGCGGGGTGCGGGTGAACACCATCGCACCCGGGTTCATTCCCACCAACATGACGGCGCGGTACTACACGGACCCCGATGGCACCATCAACGAGGCGACCAAGGCGGCTGTGGTCGACCCCATGGCCAAGCACGCCCCATTGCGCCGGGTCGGCACGACCAACGATATCGGCTACTGCGTCTTGTATCTGGCCTCGGACGCCAGCAGCTTCGTCACCGGGCAGCTGCTCAGCCCGAACGGTGGCGTCGCCATGCACTACTAGGCGACCCGTGGCGTGGCCGGTGCCGGCTAGGAGACTGTTGATTTAAGCGGCGGCACGTCTGCGACCCCGCTCAAACGTGGTCATATTCATCGTCCAAGGCGTTCTTATGGCCTCTACAGCAATCGTGGAGGATTGTGGAAAACAGGGCCCTCGCCGAATGCGAATAAATCATCAGTCTCCTAGCGGAGTCGGTTCACCACCACGCCGGAGTTGCCCGGGTTGCCGGTGAGCACCACCGGGTGGGGGCCCAGCAGCTGCAACACCCCGCCGATCATCACGCGGTGTGACAGCGCACCGCTCGGTGCGATGCGGAACAGGCACATGGTGGAGACCACCTCCGACGACGGCTGCGGGCAGGGGGCGGGTGGATTGAGGGCCAGCGGGCCCGCCGTGGTGCCGGCGATCTGGAGCTCGGAGGTCCCCGAGAAAGAGCCGAGGGGCGTGAGGGTGGTGAGGTCGAAGGAGGCGTATCGAGCATCGAGCCCCTGCTTGTCCGGCTCGGTGACCCAGATGGTGCCCCCGGCCACGGTGTCGGCGTACTGCACGCCGCCACCGCTCCCGTTGGGACTGTCGGCCAGCAGGGGGCCGACGTTCAACACCCCCGAGGCGCTCTGCACCACCAGGTGGTGGTCTGCCCGCACGAAGACGACGGAGCCGTCCGGACCGAAGGCGACGCTCGACCCCTGGGCGATCATCAGCGGCGCCGCGGTGGTGGCCGGATCGATCCGGTACACACTGACCACGTTGCCCTGGGCCAGGCTGACCAGCACGGCGCCGCCCGACGCCGCCATGGCCTCCAGATTGGCATTGGAGGTGTTAGCCGTGCTGAGAGGGGGAAGCGCCCACTGCCCCGACTGGATCCCCGTCCGGCGGTCGAACGCCGTCACGTTCAGGTAGTTGGCCACGTACAGGTTGGTCGCATCGGCGGCCAACGCGTGCGCGCCGATGGGCAGGTGCTCGGCCACCGCAGCCGGGCCGTTCCCGTCGACCACCCACACGACCTGCGGACCCGAACCGGTAGTCCCCGAGGTGAGGTCGGCCACGAAGACGGCTCCGTCGGGTGCCTCGGTAGAGACCAGCTCTCCCGGGAGGATCGGGACGGTCACGCTGGCGAAGATGGCCAACCCGCGGTGGGTGCTGGTCGAGGGGGCGGACCCCATCCGATGGCTGGTTGAGGAGCAGGCGGCCAGGAGCGCTGCGGGGAGAACGAGTGCCAGAGCCACTCTCCGTCCGGGACCTCCCATCCCACGAGTATGGCGGAGGGTCGAACGCCCTTCTCGTGCCTGGGGGGTGGGACGGCCGCATCTGACGGTCCGTCAGGTCCCGGCTACGCTCGACCCCCATGCCTGAGCCGCTCCCGCTGATCATCTCGGTCGACGACCACGTCGTCGAGCCGCCCAACGTGTGGCAGGACCGCCTCCCATCCAAGTACGCCGAGGTGGGACCACGCATCGTGCGGGCCCCCATGGGTGAAATCACCTTCGTGGGCGGCAAGCTGACGGTAAAGCCCGGGTCGGAAGGCCTGCCGACCGACTGGTGGTACTACGAGGACCTCAAGCGGCCCCTGCTGCGGGTGGACTCCGCCGTGGGCGTGCCCCGGGAAGACGTGACCATGCGCGGCATCACTTACGAGGACATGCGCCCGGGCTCCTACGAGGTCAAGCCCCGGCTGGAGGACATGGACGCCAACCACATTGAGGCCGCCCTCTGCTTCCCGACCTTCCCCCGTTTCTGTGGCCAGACCTTCACCGAGGCCGAGGACAAGGAATTGGGACTGCTCTGCGTGCAGGCCTACAACGACTGGATGGTCGAGGAATGGTGCGGCGACGCCGGTGGCCGGTTGATCCCCCTCACCCTCATCCCGCTGTGGGACGCCGAGCTGGCGGCGGCCGAAGTCCGCCGCAACGCCGAGCGCGGTGTGCGGGCCGTCTGCTTCAGCGAGATCCCGCCCTTCCTCGGACTGCCCAGCGTGCACGACCCGTCCCACTACTGGGACCCTTTCTTCCGCGCCTGCGCCGAGACGCAGACGGTCGTCAACATGCACATCGGATCGTCGTCCAAGATGCCGTCGACCTCGGCCGACGCCCCACCGGCCGTGGGATCGACCCTGACCCACACCAACGCCACGTTCTCGCTGGTCGACTTCCTCTTCAGCGGCGTCTTCGTCCGCTTTCCCGAACTCAAGGTGGCGTACTCCGAAGGCCAGATCGGGTGGATCCCCTACATCCTCGA
>PNAT01000108.1 GCA_003169675.1 Acidimicrobiaceae bacterium | reverse complement strand
AGCCCGATGCGGATTCGATGGTCGGCCGGAGTCGCCGTCCTGGCGGCCGTCGCCGGCAGCTTGGTCCCGCTCGATGCCGGATCTGTTGGTGCTAGCAATGCCCACCCTGTGGCGATGGCGGCTCCCTACGAATACGTGGGGTGGGGCAACCCGCCACCGCCGGCCAGCGTGTTAGCGGCCACCGGCATCCACGACCTGACGCTGGCCTTCATCCTCTCCAACGGCACGTGCGATCCGGAATGGGATGGCAGCCGTCCCTTGCTTGGTGGGATTGACGCTGACACCATCGCCGCGATCCGGGCCGCCGGCGGGAACGTCGACGTGTCATTCGGTGGGGCGAACGGGAGCAAGCTCGGCGTGGTCTGCCCGAACGCCACCGCGCTGATGGGCGCGTACCAGAAGGTGATCAGCGACTACAGCCTCTCGGCCATCGACGTCGATGTCGAGGGGACCGAGTACGCCTCGGCCTACGCCCGGAGCCGGGTGATCCATGCACTGGCCCAGCTGCAGCGGCGCGACCGCAACCTTGAGATCTCCGTCACCTTCCAGGTCTACCTGTCGGGTCTGGGCGCCGACGGGAAGTCGATGATCGAGCAGGCCGCCTCACTGCACTTCCAGCCCTACGCCTGGACGATCATGCCGTTCGACTTCCAACCAGCCGTGAGTGACATGACGTCGGCCACCGAACAGGTCACCGAAGATCTCGAACGGGTGGTGGCCAGGGCGTACCGCGAGCCCTCAGTCAAGGCCTACGCCCACATGGGGATCTCGTCGATGAACGGCGACACCGACATCAACGGCGAAGCGGTATCGGTCAGCCAGTTCGGGCAGATTCTGACCTTCGCCGAACAGAAGCATTTGGCCCGCGTCACCTTCTGGGCCGTGAACCGGGACCGACCTTGTACGGGAGCCTTCAGCGAAGAAGCCGGCAACTGCAGTGGGACCAGACAGTCGCCCTACGGCTACACCGATCTGTTGGCCTCGTATCATTCCTGATCGGCCATCATGGGCACCATGCCCAAGAAGCCACCAGCCGGATTGGTCATCACGCCGGGAGCCAGCTCCGGACGTGAACATTCCGGCCTGGTCGCCATCGACGATGCGCTGGCGGCCAAGGGGATTGCGGTGGATCGGGTCGAGTTCCCCGGCCAGGCCGCCGGCAAGCGACGGACCGACCCGCCGGCTGTGTGCATCGCCACCGTGCGCCAGGGCGCCGACGAGCTGGCCACCCGGATGGGTGTGACGGTCGGTCGGATCGCCGTCGGCGGTCGATCGTTCGGTGGCCGCATGTGCTCCATGGCAGTGGCTGAAGGGCTGGGGGCGCGGGCGCTCGTCCTGGTCAGCTACCCGCTGCACCCTCCGGGCAAGCCCGACCATTTGCGGACGGCCCACTTTCCTGACCTGCCGGTGCCGTGCCTGTTCGTGTCCGGTCGTCGCGATGCCTTTGCCACGCCGGACGAACTGGAGCGGGAGACAGCGGCCATTCCCGGACCGGTCACCTTGGCCTTCGTCAACGGTGATCATGGTCTGCGCAAGTGCGAGGGCGAGGCGGCCGCCATCGTGGCTGACTGGATCAGCGGCCTACGCCGGTAGCCTCCCACCGTGGATAGCATCGAGCATGAGGTCGACACCTTCCACCAGCGCATTGCCGATTTGACCCCGCTACTCGATTCGTTCTGCCGCTCTCGCGGCGATGGGTTGGTCAATATCCTGGCGCCCCATGCCACCGCCGGCTTGGCGCTCATGGAGATGGGGTCCGGTTCCGAGGGCGACCTGCTCGATGCGCTCGAGGCGATCCTCCCCCGCGACCACCGCTACCGCCACGCCCACGGGTCAGTGGGACACGGTGCCGACCATGTGCTGCCCGCCATCGTGAGCCCGTCGGTCACGTTGCCGGTGCTGGCAGGGCGTCCCGCGCTCGGCACCTGGCAGTCGTTGGTGCTGGTCGACCTCAACGTCGATAATCCGCGCCGGCAGGTCCGATTCAGCTTCGTCGCGTCCTAGTCGTCACTCCATGCCGTCAGCGACGGCGTACGCATGACTTCGGCACGGTCGGCCGAACCGGTCTTGGCGAAGATGTGGCCGATGCTGCTCTTGATGGTGTGGCCGCTCACCTTGAGTTCCGCCACGATGTCCGGAGCTGCTCCTTCGAAGCGGCATGGAGTTTCTCGGGACAGGGGATGGAGGGAGCATTGAGTAGAGCAAGCCCTCGGCGGCTGCGTAGGGCAGACACCGTAACGAGCAACTTTGTCGGGTTTGAGGCTCGAAGTTGCACCATGGTCGTGAACCCCCGCCACAAACTGTACAAAGCCCCACTGTACAAATCGGAAACGACCTGGAGAGTTGATCCGGTCAGTGACGGCTGGTCGAGCCGAACCTTGCCTCAGACGGAGGCTTCGATGGGGTCAGTCTTGCCGCCAGCAACAGAGCGCATGTCGACCACGTCAAGCTTGATGTTTCCAGCAAGGACCTCCTGCTTCCACGCTTCATGCTCGTCGTGGCGATCGACGAACTCGGGCATGACCTCGGCTGCGAAAAGCTCAAGGCTGGCGCAGATGTCTGCATGGGTGTTCCGGCCCGCTTGGTTCAGCAGGATCACCTGATCGACGTGCGACGCCTCGAACTTGCGCAACTTGGCGCGAATCGTCTGCGGCGAGCCGATGAGCCCTCCAGTGTGGATCTTCTCGGCCTGAGGCCGCGACGAAGCGCCTTGGGCACATGGACGACGGCATCTGAAGGTCCCTGATGGTCGGTCGGCGAGGGGATCATCGGATGGTAAGAGCGGCGGGGTGTTCCGACTGCTAACGCCGCGCTAACCTGCACACAGTCTCAAGCAGGCACCACGGGGATACCCCACTGCATCAGCTGAGACGGGTTATCGCGTCGAGGATGTGTGGTTGGTCGACGTACACAAGGCCTTGAGACTCCACCAGGCTTCGGGCCCGGGTCGAGTCGGCTTCAGACAGCCAATATCCCATGGGATCGCTGGCACCGCCATCGGAGAGTCCTGACTGGTACCAGATCGTTGTAGCTCCCATCTCCTTGCTCATTTCAACGACTGACGCCAGCTCGTCAAGGGGTCGAAATACATGAGGCATGTCCACATGTTCCGCGCAGGCAGGCCACGGCTGACCCGGATCTCAGCCTCGCTCACTTCGAATCTCGCGGCGTAACTCTCCCTCCGCCGCGGCTAGTCGGCCGGGTGCTGGCCGGCTAGGAGGTAGCCCCCCAAGCCGGGACCCGGCACGATGGCGAAGAAGCGGTCCGCTCCTAGGCCGGCGCGGGAGCCGTAGAACGGTGCGCCGAAGGAGAAGATGCCGCCGTCGGCCGCCACTTCCCAGTAGCCCCCGCCGTCGGGCGTGGCTGCCATGCCCACGATGGGCGCGTTGAGCGGCTGGCCGCCCATCGACCCGTGGAAGGCGGCGTCGCCGAAGGAGAAGATGCCCCCGTCGGCCGCCAGTTCCCAGTAGCCCCCCCCGTCGGGCGTGGCTGCCATGCCCACGATGGGCACGTTGAGCGGCTGGCCGCCCATCGACCCGTGGAAGGCGGCGTCGCCGAAGGAGA
>PNAT01000141.1 GCA_003169675.1 Acidimicrobiaceae bacterium | reverse complement strand
GAGAACCCCTCCATCACCCGCGATGTGTCGGGTGAAGGCGTGCAGCAGGCGCTGCTGAAGATCCTGGAGGGCACCACGGCGTCGGTGCCACCCCAGGGCGGGCGCAAGCACCCGCACCAGGAATTCATCCAGATCGACACCACCAACGTGCTATTCATCTGCGGTGGTGCCTTCGCCGGGCTGGACAAGCTGATCGAGGGCCGCATCGGCAAGCGGGGCATCGGGTTCCGGGCCGAAGTGCTCAAGCGTGAGCGCGACGACGGGGAGATCCTGCGCCACGTGCTGCCCGAGGACCTGATCAAGTTCGGCCTGATCCCCGAGTTCATCGGCCGCCTGCCCGTGGTGAGCGCGGTGTCGCCGCTGTTCAAGGACGCGTTGGTGCAGATCCTGATCGAGCCCAAGAACGCCTTGACCCGCCAGTACGAGCGGGTGTTCGCGCTGGACAACGTGGAGCTTGAGTTCACGCCCGACGCGTTGGAAGCCGTAGCCGAGCAGGCGTTGCTGCGGGGCACCGGTGCCCGCGGCTTGCGGGCCATCCTCGAAGAGGTGCTTCTGGACGTGATGTACGACCTGCCCAGCCGGACCGATGTCGGCAAGTGTGTGGTGGACCGATCCGTGGTCCTGGATCGGGTGGCCCCCACGTTGGTGCCGGTCGGGGGGACGCCGGTCAAGGCGACCCGCACGCGCCGCGCCGCCTCCTGAGGACCGTTGCCCTTCACCGGCGTCGACGCGGCGCTGGCCTGGCTGGACGGCCACATCGACTTCGAGTCGGCCATGCCGAGCCGCCGCGCGCTGCCCACGCTGGTGCGGATGCGGGCACTGATGTCGGTGCTGGGCGATCCGCAGGATGCGATCCCGTCGCTGCACGTGACCGGCACCAACGGCAAGGGCTCGACGTCGGCCATGATGACCGCGCTGTTGGGGGCCAAGGGCCTGCGCGTCGGGACCTACACCAGTCCCAATCTGCACCGGGTCAACGAGCGCCTCGCTGTCAGTGGTGAGGCGATCGACGATGCCGCATTGGTCGAGGTGCTCTCCGAGTTGGCGTTGGTGGAGCCGCTGGTCGGTGATCTCCCGACCCGCTTCGAGCTGTTGACCGCGGCGGCGCTGGCCTGGTTCGCCACCGAGGCGGTCGATGCCATGGTGGTCGAGGTGGGGCTGGGCGGCACGTGGGACTGCACCAATGTGGTGCACGGCGACGTGGCGGTGGTGACCAATGTCAGCTTCGACCACACCGACGTCCTGGGGCCGACCCTGGAGGGCATCGCGGCGGACAAGGCGGGGATCATTGAGCCGGGCAGCCTGGTCGTGGTGGGTGACACCGCCCCTGACCTGGTCGAAGTCGTCGAATCTCGCGCCGCCGACGTGGGAGCGGCCGCGGTGTGGGTGGCCGGTCGGGAGTTCGGATGCTCGTCGAACCAGGTGGCGGTGGGCGGTCGGCTGGTGTCGGTGTGGACGCCGGGTGGCAGCTACGACGAGGTACTCGTGCCGCTGCACGGCGCCCATCAGGGGAGCAACGCCGTTCTGGCCCTGGCGGCTTCGGAGGCCTTCTTCGGGGAGGCCTTGCATCCCGACGTCGTCGAGGAGGGCATGGCCGCGGTGCGGATGCCGGGCCGTCTCGAGGTGCTGGGGCGGCGCCCTTTGCTCTTGGTCGACGGCGCCCACAATGTGGCCGGCATGTCGGCGTTGGGCCGTTCGTTGGCCGAGGAGTTCGCCGTTGACGGCGCTCTGGTCGCCGTGGTCGGCATGCTCTCGGGCCGCGATCCCTCCGCCATGTTGGGCGCGCTGGTGCCGGCCGGCGTGACGACGGTGATCGCCTGCCGGCCTGACTCGCCGCGCGCTCTCCACGAGGGTGCCGTGGCCGAGGCCGCACGCGCCCTGGGTCTTGCCGTCCGTGAGGAGCCCGACGTGCTGGACGCGTTGCGGTTAGCCCGCGGCCTGGTCGATGCGCGCGGCCTGGTCGTCGTGGCCGGCTCGCTCTACATCGTCGGAGCGGCGCGGGCGGACATCCTCTCGGGGGCTGTGCACTGGGAGGACGCCGCACGCTAAGGTCCTGCCCTCGTGGACCGCACCCTTGTCATCGTCAAGCCGGATGGGGTCGAGCGTGGGTTGGCGGGGGAGATCGTCAGCCGCCTGGAGCGCAGGAATCTACGCCTGGTGGCCGCCGAGCTGCGGACCATCACCAAGGAGCTGGCGGAGACGCATTACGCCGAGCATGCCGAGCGGCCCTTCTTCGGGGACCTGGTGGCCTTCATCACGCGCTCACCGTCGTTGGTCATGGTGGTCGAGGGACCCCGCGACACCTTCGCCATGGTGCGCCTCATGATGGGTGCCACCAATCCGGCCGAAGCCGCGCCGGGGACGATCCGGGGCGAATACGCAACCCAGACCACAGAGAACCTCGTGCACGGATCCGATTCGCACGAGTCGGCGGCGCGGGAGATCGCCCTCTTCTTCCCTGAGTTGTAGCGCGTCACACCTGGCCAGCGGGGTAGAAGCGATCGGCGGCCTTGTGGTCGACCCTCCCGTCCCGTACCCTGGTGGGTCACCTACTTGCCCCGGACCCCCTCCGGCGCTCGTCCCGCATACCTCGGGAGAAAGCAATTTATGGCCGACAATCGCCTTTCCCTGTTGGGCCGTGACATGGCCGTCGACCTGGGCACCGCCAACACCCTGGTCTACGTGCGGGGTCGCGGCATCGTCCTCAACGAGCCCTCCGTGGTGGCGGTTGACGTCAAGGATGGCCGGCCATTGGCCGTCGGGGCCGAGGCCAAGCGGATGATCGGGCGCACCCCGTCGAACATTCAGGCCATCCGGCCGCTGAAGGACGGGGTCATCGCCGACTTCGAAATCTGCGAGAAGATGCTGCGCTACTTCATCCACCGGGTGCACCAGCGCCGGTTCGCCAAGCCCCGCATGGTCATCTGCGTGCCTTCGGGCATCACCGGTGTGGAGCGCCGGGCCGTGATGGAGGCGGCCGAGTATGCCGGCGCCCGCCGGGCCTACATCATTGAGGAGCCGATGGCAGCCGCCATCGGAGCCGGGCTCCCGGTGCACGAGCCCACCGGCAACATGGTGGTCGACATCGGGGGCGGTACCACCGAGGTGGCGGTCATCTCACTCGGTGGGATTGTCACCAGTCAGTCGGTCCGTATCGGTGGCGACGAACTAGACGAGGCCATCATCACGTTCGTCAAGAAGGAGTTTAGCCTGGCCCTCGGCGAGCGCACGGCGGAGGAGATCAAGATCTCGCTCGGTTCGGCCTACGCGCTGGAACAGGAACTGCACGCGGAGATCCGTGGACGCGACCTGGTGAGCGGACTGCCCAAGACCATCGTGGTCTCCACCGAGGAGATCCGCCGGGCCATTGAGGAACCGGTGTCCGCCATCATCGACGCCGTCAAGGTGACCTTGGACCGCACGCCGCCCGAGTTGGCCGCCGACATCATGGAGCAG
>PNAT01000028.1 GCA_003169675.1 Acidimicrobiaceae bacterium | reverse complement strand
TTCTTCCGCATCACCGACTACGCCGACGAGTTGCTCAACGATCTCGACGATCTTGACTGGCCCGAGCGGGTCAAGACCATGCAGCGCCACTGGATCGGCCGCTCGGAGGGTGCCGAATTCGACCTTCCGGTCGAAGGCAGTGACACCCTGAAACTCCGGGTTTTCACGACACGGCCCGACACCAGCTTCGGCATGACCTATGCCGTCATTGCCCCCGAGCACCCACTGGCCGACGTGCTCACGACGGACGAACAACGGGCCCAGGTGGTGGAGTTGCGGGAGCGGGCGTTGGCCACCAGCGAGATCGAGCGGACCGCCGAAGGGGACCCGGCCGCGCTGGACAAGCGGGGTGCCTTCACCGGAAGCCACGTGCGCAACCCCTTCACGGGTGACCTGGTGCCCGTGTATGTGGCCGACTACGTCCTCATGGGGTACGGCACCGGCGCCATCATGGCGGTACCGGCCGAGGATGAACGGGACTGGGCCTTCGCCACCTTGTATCACCTTCCGATCGTGCGCACGGTCCGCCCTCCCGACGGCTGGGAAGCCAATGGAGGAGGCGCCTACATCGGTGAAGGCGAAAAGATCAACAGTGACTTTCTCAACGGGCTCGACATCGCCACCGCCAAGGACCGTTCGATCGAATGGCTCGAGGAGAAGGGCATCGGTGAGCGCAAGGTCAACTACCGACTGCGCGACTGGCTGGTGTCGCGCCAACGCTTCTGGGGCTGCCCCATCCCCGCGGTCTACTGCGACGTGCACGGTGTCGTCCCGGTGCCCGAAGACCAGTTGCCGGTGGTGGCACCCGACGACGTGCAGTTCCTCCCCACCGGGCAGTCCCCGCTGGCCCTCCATGATGGGTTCCTCCACACCGCCTGCCCCATCTGCGGTGGGCCGGCGCGCCGGGAGACCGACACCATGGACACCTTTGTCGACTCCTCCTGGTACTTCCTGCGTTTCTGCGACCCGTGGAGCTCCGATCGCCCCTTCGACCCTGAGGTGGCACGCCACTTCATGCCGGTCGACCAGTACATCGGGGGGATCGAGCACGCCATCCTCCACCTCCTCTACGCCCGCTTCTTCACCCGGGCCCTGATTGACGTCGGACTGGCGCCTGGCCTGCCGCGTGAGCCCTTCACGCGCTATTTGGCCCAAGGCATGATCCGCATGGATGGCACAAAGATGTCGAAGTCCAAGGGCAACCTCATCGCGCCTGAGCACTACTACACCACCGTGGGTGCCGACGGCCTCCGGCTCTTCCACCTCTTCGTGGGCCCGCCCTTCGACGACATGGACTGGTCCGCACAGACCGAGCAGGTCATTGAGGGATGCGGTCGCTTCCTGGACCGGCTCTGGCGAACCTGCACCGCCGAGACAGCGACGCGCCGAGGGCCGCAGGACGAGGACGATCACGCTGTGCGCCAGTTCGTGCACCGCACCATTGCGGCGGTGACGCAGGACCTCGAGCGCTGGTCCTACAACACTGCGGTGGCCCACTGCATGGAATTACTGAATCTCATGCAGCGCTACGGGCGTCGGGACGATGGGCCCCACGACGCCGTGTGGCACGAGGCGGTCGACACGCTGCTCGCCCTCCTGGCGCCGCTCACACCGCACGTGACGGCCGAGGTATGGGAGCTCCGCCACCCGGACCAGTCCTCGGTGCACCGGCAGCGCTGGCCTACGTTTGATCCCGAACTTACCCACCGGGACACCGTGACCATGGTGGTCCAGGTCAACGGCAAGGTGCGCGACCGGATTGAGGTTGACGCCACCATCAACGAGGTTGACGCCGAGGTCGCCGCCCTGGCGTCGGCCAAAGTGGCCGAGTCACTGGCCGGGAGAGATCCACAACGGGTGGTGGCCCGTCCACCGCGCCTGGTCAACGTCGTCGTCTAGGTCCCACCGAGGCCCCACCGAGGCCCCACCGAGGCCGCACCTAGGCGGAGTGGAAGCCGGCCACCACGCCCATCCACTGCTCGGGGTCCATCTTGTAGGGGGCGTAGAAGCTGAAGCGGTCGACCACATCGCCGAAGCGGGACCTGATCTGAGTGGCCACCTGGTCGATGGGGCACACGACGGCGAAGGCGTGGAGCATGTCGTCGTCAATTAGCTCACCCATCTTCACCCACTCGCCCCGCTTGGAGAGGGTGTTGAGCTCGGGGTGCACGTCACCCCATCCGTGCAGGTCCAGCACCGGGCGGTAGGCCGGGGTGGAGCCGTAGAAGGCGATCTGCTGGCGCACCGCCCTATCGGCCGCCGCCATGTCGGCCTCGGTGGCCCCGGTGACCACGAATCCTGGATACGACACCGTCAGGTCGGCCCGTGTCTTGCCGGCCGCCGCCGCGCCGCGCGCCAGAGCCGGCAGGCTCACCTCGCGCAGGTAGCGCTCGGTGGTGAAGGCGTGGACCAGCAGGCCGTCACCGGCTTCGCCGGCCACCTCGGTCATGAGCTCGCCCACGGCGGCCAGGAGGATCTTGGGATTGCCGTAGGGATTCTGGCCCGGGTTGAAGAACGGCGTCATCAACGTGTGGGTGTAGAACTCGCCACGGAAGTTGAGTTTCTCACCCGTCTCCCAGGTCTTCCAGATGGACCGGATGGCCATGATCAGCTCGCGCATGCGCGGGGCCGGGTGTGACCACGGCATGGAGAAGCGCTTGGTGATGTGTGGCTTGATCTGGCTCCCCATGCCCAGGATGAACCGTCCCGCAGAAAGGTGCTGCAGGTCGTTGGCCAGCACGGCCAGGTTCATCGGGTTGCGGGCGAACGCCACCGCGATGCCGGTGCCGAATACGAGCTTCTCGGTCGACGCCGCCCCGATGGCGATGGGCAGAAACGGGTCGTGCCCCGTCTCGGCCGACCAAACCCCGTCGTAGCCGTCCGCCTCGGCCCGCCGGGCCTGCTCGGCAATCCCGCCGGGATCGAACCCGATGCCACCGTCAATCTTCACGTGCTGTCCCTTTCCATGTCGCCCGCTCGACCGCTCGCCCGCCCGCTCGCCCGCTTGCCCGCCCGCTACTGCTCTTCACCACGAAGGAACTTCTCCAGCTCGGCCGCGATCTCGTCGCCCGAGGGCATCTCGCCCACTCCCATGGCATTGCCCTCGGAGGCGTCGATGTTCTCCTCCAGCTTGCGCACCATGGCCTGGTGCTCGACGTTGTCGGCAATGAGTTGGTCCACCTGCCTCCGGGAATTGTCGGCCGCATGGCGCAGCGAAGCCGAATCCAGCGTCAGGCCGGCAATGGCGGCCAGCCCGTCAATGAGGGCCACGCTGGCTTCGGGGAAGGGCATGCCGGCCACGTAGTGCGGCACGCGGGCCCAGAGGCTGACGACGGGGATGGCCACGTCACCGAAGGCGAGCTCGAGGGCGGAGAGCACGCCGGCGGGCACCTCCAGCTCGCCCTGCACGATGCCGACCTGCTCAATGAGGTCGGCCGAGGCCGAGGGTGCCGTGGCGGCCAGCTTGACCGGGCGGGTGTGCGGGGCCGGGGCCGGGAAGGCGCCCAGGCCGACCACCAGGCGCACATGCCACGAGCGGGCCAGGCCCACCACGGCGTCGGTGAAGGATCGCCAGTGGAAGTCGGGTTCGGGGCCGACCAGATAGAGCACATCGTTGGCCGCCCCGTCGTAGCCCTGGCGGACGACCGTGTGCGGCCATGTGAGCTCGGAAGTGACGCCGTTGACAATATGGGCCACGGGGCGGCGGGCCCGCTGGTCCAAGAAGTGCTCGCTGTTGAACGTGACCAGCGGCTCGGTCGGGTTCTGCCCGAGCAGCGCCGCGATGGCCGTGGTGGCACCCAGCCCGGCGTCCACCCAGCCCTCGAGCGAGACGACGAGGACGGGGGTGTGCAGAACCGGCTCGCGGTGGACTTCGAAGATCTCGGTGAGGCGGTCCGGGCTCACGGCGTCGCCTCCAGGGAATCAGCCGCCATCTGGGCCAGGTGGCCCACCTGGATCGGAAACGCATCCACGCTGCCCTGGTCACCGGCGCCGGCTCCGGCCACATAGCGGGCGTAGACACCTTGGAGGATGCAGGCCAACTTCCAGTAACCGAAGGCGGCGTAGTAGCCGATGTTCGAGAGATCCAAATCGGAGACCGAGGCGTAGCGCTCCAGCACTTGTGCCCGGGTCGAGAAGCCCGGCGCCGTGGTGGGCGACAGCCCGAGGACCGCCATGGGGTCGCTGAGGTCGGCCCAATAGACCATGAGCAGGCCCACATCGGCCAGGGGATCGCCCAGGGTGCAGATCTCCCAGTCGAGGATGGCCCGCACCCGCCCGTCGTCGCTCAGCACCACGTTGTCCATCCGGTAGTCGCCGTGCACCACCGAGGTGCGCTGCTGCACCGGGATCCGCGCCGCCAGTTCGTCGCTCACCCGTTCCACCAGGCCGCCATGGTCGACCCCCTCGACCTGCATCTGCTCGTACTGGCCCCGCCACCGCTTGAGCTGGCGCTCGATATACCCCTCGTGGCGCCCCAGATCCCCCAGTCCCACCGAGGCCGGCTCGACGGCGTGCAACGCGGCCAGCGTGTCGGCCATGT
Source organism: Acidimicrobiaceae bacterium (assembly GCA_003169675.1). Taxonomy (GTDB): domain Bacteria; phylum Actinomycetota; class Acidimicrobiia; order Acidimicrobiales; family RAAP-2; genus Bog-473. The sequence continues at coordinate 5,799 of PNAT01000028.1, read as the reverse complement.
GGTCGCCGACCGCACGCCGGGTGGGCTCATCGAACGCCTTCTCGGCCTCGGGCGCGCTGCGCAGGATGTGGCCCTCGACGAACTCCATGACGAAGAAGGGCCGCTCGTTCACGTCCTCGTCGATGCACAACCCGATGGTCCGGGGCACCGGGATGCCGGCCGGCCCCAGCGCGTGCATGAGCCGGTGCTCGCGCACCATGTCATGGGCCGTGGGCAGCACATGGTGGATGGGCGGTCGGCGCAGGGCCCAGGCCCGCCCCGCGGCGTCCTCCACCCGGAAGGTCAGGTTGGAACGCCCGCCGGCGATCAGGGTGAAGGTGAGGGGAGGGCTCAGCTCGGGCACGTGGTCGGCCAACCAGGCGGTGACGTTGGCGGCATGAATGCCCTCGGGCTGGCGCGACACGGGTCCTGACGCTAATCGGTGCCGTGCGGACCGCACGGGCGCACTGCGCCGACGCGACCGGTGACTAGCGTCAGGGTCCATGGACGTCACCGATGAGAGTTTCCAGGCCGATGTGCTGGTCCGCAGCGCCACCGTGCCGGTGGTCGTCGACCTGTGGGCGCCGTGGTGCGGACCCTGCACCACCCTCGGGCCCATGCTCGAACGGGCGGTGGCGGCCACCGGGGGAGCGGTTGAGCTGGTCAAAGTCAACGTTGACGAAAACCCCAAGGTGGGGCAGGCGTTCGCCGTGCAGTCCATCCCGTCCGTCTTCGCCATCGTCGACGGCAAGGTGGTGGACCAGTTCATCGGGGCCCTGCCCGAGGCCGAGGTGACCGCCTTCGTGCTGAAGCTGGTCCCGGCGCCGAGCGAGGCCGATGCGCTGGTGGCCGCGGGCGACGAGGCCAGCCTGCGCCGGGCCCTCGAGCTCGAACCGGGACACGCCGGTGCCACCGAAGCCCTGGCCCGGGTGCTGATCGACCGGGGCGAGGCCGCCGAGGCCCTGGCCCTTCTCGGCCGGGTCCCCGAGACCGCCCCCGGGCGCGCCCTGGCCGCCGAGGCCCGGCTGCTCGAGAGCGGAGTCAACGTGGCCGCCGAGGGCGCCGCCGACGTGGAGAACCGCCTGGGCGGCCTGCTGGATCGGGTGCGTGACGACGAGGCGGCCCGCCAGGAGTTCGTGGACCTGCTGGAAACGCTGGGGGCCGACGACCCGCGCACCAGCGCCTTCCGGCGGGCGCTGGCCTCTCGCCTCTTCTGATGGGCGGCCCCGAGACCGCGCCGGCCACGCTCGACCTGGGTGGCCACCGCCACGACCTGACGCGGCGGGCGCTGGTCATGGGCATCCTCAACCGCACGCCGGACTCGTTCTATGACAAGGGCGCCACCTATGCCCTCGACGACCTTTACGCCCGGGCCGCCATGCTGGTGGCCGACGGGGCCGACATTCTCGATATCGGTGGCGTCAAAGCCGGGCCCGGACCCGAGGTGACCGAGGCCGAGGAGCTGGAACGGGTGGTCCCGGTGGTAGCGGGGTTGGTCGACCGCTTCGGGACGCCGGTGTCCGTCGACACCTGGCGCGCCTCGGTGGCCCGGGCCTCCTACGCCGAGGGCGCGGTCATGGGCAACGACATCAGCGGCCTGGCCGACCCCGACTACGTGGTAGCGGCGTCCGAGTTCGGGGCGGCGGTAGTCATCACGCACATCCGCCTGGCCCCGCGGGTGGCCGACCCCGAGCCGCACTACGACGACGTGGTGGCCGAGGTCGCCGCCTTCTTGGCGGAACGGGCCGACCGGGCCCGGGCCGCCGGCATCCCGCCCGAGCGCATCGTGCTCGACGCCGGACTCGACCTGGGCAAGACGGCCGCCCAGTCGCTCACCCTTCTTCGCGCCTCCCGCACCCTGGCCGCTCTCGGCTACCCCCTCCTGCTCAGCGCGTCCAACAAGACTTTCCTCGGTGCCATCCTGGATCTGGAGCTGACCGAGCGCCGTGAAGCTTCCCTCGGCGCGGCGGCACTCGGCATCTCCTGGGGCTGCCGTCTGCTGCGGGTGCACGACGTCAAGGGCACGTGCCGGGTGCGGGACGCCCTGGCGGCCGTGAGCGCCGCCGCGTGAGGGGCACACGGTGAGCGGGACGGCGATCTCCTCGTCGTACCTGGTCCGGGGCGACGACGCCTCGCTGGTGGCCCAGGCCACGCGGGCCCTGCTGGCCGAGGTGGTGGGGGACCGGGACCATTCCCTGGTCATTGAGGAGGTGGGCGGACCTCCGGGGGAGGACATCAACGTGGGCGCAGTGGTGGACGCCTGCCTGACGCCACCGTTCCTTATCGACCTCCGTGTCGTCGTGGTGCGCGAGGCCGGTCGACTGCTCACCGCCGAGGTGCCCCGCCTGGTTGAGGTGGTGGCGGACCCGCTGCCCACCACCGTGCTGGTCCTGGTGGGCGGCGGTGGGACCATCCCCGCCCCGCTGGTCAAGGCGGTCAAGGCGGCCGGGCGGATCATCGACGTCACCACGGGCAAGGCCGGCGACCGCAAGGCCTGGCTGGCGCAGCACCTGCGAAGCGGGCCCGTGAAGCTGGAGCCCAAGGCGGCCGACCTGCTGGGCCGCCACGTCGGGGAGGACCTGGGACGGGTGGAGGGATTGCTGAACGCCCTCTCCGCCGCGTACGGCGAGGGAGCTCGCATCACCGTCGACGATCTGGCGCCGTATCTCGGCGAAGCGGGAGGGGTGCCCCGCTACGAGTTGGCCAACGCCATCGACAGCGGCCAGCCGGCCGACGCCCTGGCCGTGCTGCACCGCATGCTCACCTCCGGTGGACTGGTGCCCATTCAGGTGCTGGCCACGTTGCACATCCACTTCGCCAACATGCTGGCACTCGACGGGGGCCACGTCGCCAGTGATCTCGAGGCGTCCGAGATCCTGGGCACGGCACCCTTCGTGGCCAAGAAGGTGCTCGAGCAGTCGCGCCGGCTGGGCAGTGCGGCCATCGCGCACGCCATCAACCTGATCGCCCAGGCCGATGTGGATGCCAAGGGGGGCACCGGCCTCGATCCCCAGCTGGTGGTCGAGATCCTGGTAGCAAGGTTGAGCCGGCAGACCCGCCCGCGAGCCGACGCCCGTCGCTGAAGGAGGAAGCGTGTACGAGACACCAGACGAAGTGGACCGCCTGCAGGCATTGCTCGACGCCTCCATGGCCGTCGCCGGACCGCAATTGCGGGGCATCATCAGCGACGATCGCCGGTTGGGCGCGCGAGGACTGTGCAGTCGCCTGCAGGGCATGCGCCTGCTGGCGGTGTCGACAGTGACGGCCGACGGTCGGCCGCTGGCCGGCCCGGTCGACGGGTACTTCCTGCACGGTAGCTTCTGGTTTAGCTCGGGCCGCGATGCCGTGCGCATGCGGCACCTCTCCGCTCGGCCCGCGGTCAGCGCCACCCACCTCCCGGATGAGGAGATGTCAGTGACGGTGCACGGGCGGGCCGAGCTCTTCGAGGTGGCCGACCCCGCTTTCGCTGAGTTCCGCCAGGCCATGCTCGACCACTACCTTCCCCGACAGGGGCCGGCCTTCGAATCGTGGCTCGACAACGAGAATCCCCTGGGGGCGCGGATCGTGGCCGACAAGATGTTCACGTTCGACCTGCACGCATAGAGAACCTTGGTTCGGTCCGTCTTCACATTTGAGGCAAATCTTCAGGCAGCCAGGCTGAGACGAGCGTGCTCGAGGTAGTCCTCCATGTGGCCGTCGATTACCCGGGTGCCGTGACGCAAGTGTGGCTCCCGCCGCCTTGGGCATCTGACAAGCTAGGCGGTCATGCGGGTGAGTCTGGTGAAGTCGTTGTGTGGTCGATCGATGATGGTGGTGCTCACCAGCTGTGGGACCATCGCCCTGTCGGGTTGGCAACCGCTGGGGGCTGCGGCGACACCATCCACGCGAACGGCTGAGCTGGTTGGTCATAAGAGTCCTGCCAATGCCAACTTCGTAGGCACGTGGGACATTGTCGATCCCAATGCACCCGAAAAGACGGCAACGCTCATTGTGACGGACGAGAACGATTCCACTGGGACCTTCTCGGGCGAGATCACCCCTACCGGCGGGGTCACCCCCGCTTTCTCGGCTCCGTTCCCCCTACTTGACGGGAGTGTCACCGGAGACAAGGTCACGTTCACAATCGAGCGGACCGGAATCGGGAGATTTCGGAATGCCACCTACCGGGCGGTGTGGACCGGCACGATTGCCGACAACACCGCTTCGGGGTCGATTGACGCCTCCCTTGAACCACCCACCATCGGTCGCTCGGACACATGGGCCTTGGCAGATGCCTTCACAGGATCGCGGAAGGAGTATGTCGTCAGCGGGAAGGTAGAGCTGGGTTGTGACGGGGCTGGCAGCGGTGGCTGTTCGGCTGCCACCCTGCCGGTTGAAGGCTTCGAAGTGGACCTCACCGGGGACAGTCAGTCGTTAACTTCGACCACCGACGATCAAGGCCAATGGAAGGTCACGGTCCCCCCGGGTTCCTATGCCATCACCCCGACCGACCCGGTGTTCACTTTCTCCCCAACCAGCCTCGACGTCAACGTTACTAATAGCGACGTGACGGACCAGGGATTCCAGGCGTGTGGCGCCGGCTCCCCCGCCGACGCCAGGTTCTCGGACTACCGGTACCTGAACTCAGGTCAGGCCTACACATATTCCCTGGTCGGATCCACAGGGGGCAACTGTCCCGCGACCAAGTTCGCCGTCAAGTACAACCCGAGTGGGAACGGCAAGGTGAGCAATAGCTGGCAAACCCTGACCATGCAGTGCGAAAACCAGGAACTACAGCAATTCCTGCTCAAGCTTGAGAACTACGAGAAGGTGAAGATCCCGTATCGCCATGCGCACAACAGTAAGAACGGAGCTGGGATTGTCATTCATGAAAAGGTCGACAGCAACATTCGTGGAACTATCTTGAACGTGACCATCAAGAGCGGTTACAACTCAGGCACCGCAGTTCTCAACGGGCAGCCGCTCAAAGCCTCGACCTTGACGAAGGACGGTTTTGACGAGTGCTATCCGACGTCGGTGACGCTGGCTCTCAACCCGGCGCCGTGATTCTCCTCATCTGACCCCACAATGTGCGGGCCAGTGATGACCCGGCACGGCGGGGTGCGTGTGATCGGCGGGCTTACGCGCCGCCTCTCGTGGGTTACTCGTCCGGAGTGGCGGCGGCAGCGGAGGCCGCGGCGGCCTCGAGGGCGGCGACCCGCCGGACCAGGCGGGACTTGTGGTTGGCGGCCGTGTTCTTGTGGATCACACCGCGGGCAGCGGCCTTATCGATCCGCTTCACAGCCAGGCGAATCTGCTCCACGCTGTCCTCGGCGCCGGTCTCGGCCGCCGTGACGGCGTTCTTGGTGCGGGTGCGCAGTTCGGCCCGCACCGACTTGTTGCGCAGGCGGCGCTTCTCGTTCTGGCGGTTCCGCTTGATCTGGCTCTTGATGTTGGCCACGTGAAGGTCCTCAGTGCTTTCGAATGGAGCACCTGGGCGCGACGGCGCACCGGTGCGGAGGAAGATTGTAGCAGCTGGCCGGGCCCCGCAGCCTGGGCCGGTACGATCGACGGACCGTGCCGCCCCCCGAAACCGCCAGTGGACCCGTGGCCGCTCCGGACATTCGCAATTTCTCCATCATCAGCCACGTGGACCATGGCAAGTCCACCCTGTCGGACCGGATCCTCGAGATCACGGGGGCCGTGGACCCCCGCCTCATGCGCGAGCAGTACCTCGACTCCATGGACATTGAGCGTGAGCGCGGCATCACCATTAAGGCCCAGAACGTGCGCGTGCTCTACAAGGGCCACGTCCTGCACCTGATCGACACGCCGGGTCAC
>PNAT01000035.1 GCA_003169675.1 Acidimicrobiaceae bacterium | reverse complement strand
ACGGCCGACTGGGTCATCGACCTTGGGCCCGAGGGCGGCGACAAGGGCGGCACGGTGGTGGCCGAAGGCACGCCCGAGCAGGTGGCCAAGACGGCCGGTAGCCACACAGGCGACGTGCTCCAGCGGGTCCTCAGGTGATCGCCAACATCCGCTCCAGCGCCACCCGGGCCCATTCGGCGGTCTCGGCGTCCACCGAGATCTGATTCCGCACGTCACCCTCCACCAGACCTTCGAGCACCCAAGCCAGGTGGGGGCCGTCAATGCGCGACATGGTCGAGCAGGGGCACACGAGCGGGTCGAGGCAGACCACGGTCTTGTCGGGGGTCTCATCGCCGAGCCGCTTGACCAGATGGATCTCGGTGGCGATCCCGATGACGGCGCCGGGCGGTGCGGCCGCCACGCCCCGGATCAGGTTGTCGGTGGATCCGACCAGGTCAGCCAACTCCACCACCTCGTGAGCGCACTCGGGGTGGACCATGACGATCCCGTCGGGGTGCTCGGCCCGGAAGGCCGCGATGTGCTCGGGTCGGAAGCGCTGGTGGACCGAGCAGTGGCCCTTCCACAAGAGCAGGGTCGATTCCTTGACCTCGACGTCGGTCAGGCCACCCAGCGCCAGCCGCGGATTCCAGACCCGCATGTCATCGGCCCCGTAGCCGAGCTCGTAGCCGGTATTGCGGCCCAGGTGCTGGTCGGGGAAGAAGAGGACCTGGTCTCCCCGGCCCTCCCCCAGGGCCCACGTGAGCACCGCCCGGGCGTTGGACGATGTGCACACCGCGCCCCCGTGGCGGCCCACGAATGCCTTGAGCGCGGCGGACGAGTTCATGTAGGTGATCGGCACGACGCCACTCGTGTCGACCACATCGGCCATCTCGTCCCAGGCCTCGGTCACCTGGTCGATGTTGGCCATGTCGGCCATGGAGCACCCGGCATTGAGGTCGGGCAGGAGCACTCTCTGGTGGTCACCGGTCAGCACGTCGGCCGACTCGGCCATGAAGTGCACCCCGCAGAAGACGATGAATTCGGCCTCGGTTTGGCCCGCCGCCAACCGGGAGAGCCCGAAGGAATCACCCCGGGCATCGGCCCATTGCATGACCTCGTCCCGCTGGTAGTGGTGCCCCAGGATGAAGAGCCGGGACCCCAGCGCCGCCTTGGCCTGCCCGATCATGTCAGCCAGGTCGCCGTCTGACGCGATCCGGTAGCGCTCGGGGAGCGGTGTTTGGAGCCTGAGCATGGGATTGCCCCCTTACAGAGTGCACCGATATGGCCGGCGGGGACAGCCTGGTCGCCCATCCGCGGGTGTGTCGGCCTCGGTGCGAGGTTGTATGCCGGAAACCAGGCCGGCGCCTTCAGTGTACCGCCCCGGCCAGGTGGCGCGAGAGAATGGGGACGATGCAGTACCGGCCGCCGACCAGATCCATCCCCGACGCCCCGGGCTCCTATCAATTCCTCGATCCAGAAGGTCGGGTCCTCTACGTCGGCAAGGCCAAGTCCCTACGCCACCGCCTGCCTAATTACTGGCAGGTATCGGCCAAGCTCCCGGCCCGGACGGCCCAGATGGTGGACCAGGCAGACCATGTGGAGTGGGTCGTGGTCGAGAGCGAGGTCGATGCGCTCATTCTGGAGCACTCGCTCATTCAGGCCCACCTGCCCCGCTACAACGTCCGCCTCAAGGACGACAAGAGCTATCCCTGGCTGGCGGTGACCGTGAGCGACGAGTGGCCCCGCCCGGCAGTAGTCCGTGGCCGCAAGCGCAAGGGGGTGCGGTATTTCGGACCGTATGGCAATGCCGGCGCCATCCGATCCACCCTCGACCTCCTGGTCCGGAGCTTTCCGGTCCGTACCTGTTCGGACACGAAATTCTCCCGGCACGAACGGCTCGGGCGCCCCTGCCTCCTGTTCGACATCGATCGCTGCTCCGGGCCCTGCGTCGGCGCCGTCGACCATGCGGCCTACGACGGCTACGTCAGCGACCTCATGGGTTTCCTCTCCGGGGAGACGGAGCCGGTCTTGGCTCGGCTGGAGGCGGAGATGATGACCGCCTCGGAGGGCCTCCACTTCGAACGGGCGGCCAGACTCCGCGACCGCATCGCCACCGTGCACAAGGCGGCGGAGGCACAGCAGATGGTGTCCGATCGGGCCGACGACTTCGATGTGATCGGGTTAGCCGAGGATCCCCTGGAAGCGTCGGTGCAGGTGTTCCTGGTGCGGCGGGGCCGGGTGGTCGGGCATCGCGGCTTCGTGGCGGAGAAAGTGGAAGACCTCAGCGGGCCCGAGTTCGTGCGGCTGATCGTGTCTCAGCTTTACGGCAGTGATGGGGCCGACGTGCCGCGTCGGGTGCTGGTGCCAGAGGGGCCGGCCGACCTGGAGGTCCTGCAGAGCTGGCTGCGCACGGTGCGGGACGGTCCGGTGGAGATCGTGGTCCCCCAACGTGGTGCCAAACGTGCATTGCAGGAGACGGTGACCCGATCCGCCGCTGAGGATCTGGCTCGCCACCGGCTGCGGCGTGCGGCCGACCACAACGCCCGAGCCAAGGCGCTGACCGAGCTGCAAGCCGCCCTCTCGCTCCGGGAGGCCCCATTGCGGATCGAGTGTTTCGACATGAGCCACCTGCAGGGGACCGACTATGTGGGCTCCATGGTGGTGCTGGAGGACGGCCTGGCCAAGCGGTCTGACTACCGGCGCTTCAAGGTCAAGACGGTGCGGGGCAACGACGATTACGCGGCCATGGAGGAGGTGCTGACCCGGCGCCTGCGCGCCCTCCAGGAGGCCCGCCAGGTGCCGGCCACCGAGCGGCCCCGGCGTTTCGCCTACCGGCCCAACCTCCTCCTGGTCGATGGGGGCAAGGGACAGCTCGGGGTGGCCGAGCGGGTGCTGCACGAGCTGGGCCTGGACGGGGAGATCGAGCTGGCCTCCCTGGCCAAGCAGTTCGAGGAGGTGTACCGACCAGGCTCGGCCCAACCGATCCGTTTGCGGCGCGGCTCGGACGCCCTGTACCTGCTGCAACGTGTGCGCGACGAGGCTCACCGCTTCGCCATCACGTTCCACCGGGAGACGCGAGGCCAGCGTATGACCCGCAGCATCCTCGACGGCATCCCCGGGTTGGGGCCCACCCGACGGGCACGCTTGGTCAAAGAGTTGGGCGGGGTCAATGCCGTGCGCGCCGCCCCGCTGGCCCAGCTCCTTGCCCTGTCCTGGCTGCCCGACCAGGTTGGCACCGCCGTGTACGACGCCGTGCGTAAGAATGGAAGGCGGTGAGCGAATTCCTCGTAGTGACGGGGATGTCGGGTGCAGGTCGCTCCACCGCCGCCGCCTCCTTGGAGGACATCGGATGGTTCGTCATCGACAACCTGCCCGCCGCCCTCATCACCAAGATGGCCGAGATGGTCGAGCTGCCCGGCTCCGAGATCCAGCGGGTCGCCCTGGTCATCGGACGGGGCGGTGGGAGTACGGGCTCCGACTATTTCGAGGACCTCCCCGACGTGCTCGACGCCCTTCGTGAGAATCGCCGCAGTGTTCGCGTCCTCTTCCTCGATGCCAGCGACGACGTCTTGATCCGACGCTACGAGGGCACACGTCGCCGGCATCCTCTGGCGTCAGGGGGAGTGGAGGAGTCGATCGCCGACGAACGGCGCCTGTTGGAGCCGGTGCGCGAGCGGGCGGATCTCCTCGTCGACACCACTGAACTCAACTCGAACCAGTTGCGGGCGCGGATCTTCGAGTCGTTCGGCGACGAGCGTGGAGCCGAACACATGCGGACGTCGGTCGTTTCATTCGGCTACAAGTACGGGATTCCGCTCGATGTCGACCTTGTCCTGGACTGTCGCTTCCTACCCAATCCCTACTGGGTGGAGGACCTTCGCCCGTTCAGTGGACTGGATGCTCCCGTACGCGAGTACGTGCTGAACCTCCCCGAGGCGCAGGAGTTCCTCCAGAGGGTGGACGCACTGCTCACCCCGATTCTGCCGTCGTTCATCCGGGAGGGAAAGAGCTATCTGACCATCGCCATCGGTTGCACCGGTGGTCGCCATCGGTCGGTGGTGCTGGCCCAGGCTCTCTCGGATCGGCTGAGCGTGCACGGTCAGCCCGTGCCTGTGTTCCATCGGGACGTCGAGCGGTGAGCGAGCGTTCCCAGGCCCCTGCCGTGGTGGCACTTGGCGGAGGCCACGGCACGGCCGTCACTCTCACGGCGGCCCGCCATTACGCCGGCCAACTCACGGGCGTGGTGTCGGTGGCCGACGACGGCGGCTCGAGCGGGCGCCTGCGCGAGTTGCTCAATGTGGTTGCTCTGGGCGACATCCGCAAGTGCCTGGTCGCGCTGGCCGGGGAAGGCTCGGTGCTGGCCCTGGCCTTTGAGCGCAGATTCGAGGAAGGCGAACTGGCCGGGCATACGCTCGGAAATCTCATTCTGGCCGGCCTGATCGAGGCCACCGGTGACCTGGTCACGGGGATGCGGGAGGCGGCCGATCTCCTGGCGGCCGTCGGCGACGTGCTCCCGGCCACCAGCGAGCGGGTTGTGCTCAAGGCCGAAGCCGCCCACGGTTCGGTGGCCGGGCAGGTGGCGGTGATGGGCACCGGCAATATCGAAACGGTGTGCCTCGTCCCGGGGGACGCCCAACCGCCGCCTCTGGCGGTGGAGCGCATTCTGGCGGCACAGCAGATCGTGATCGGCCCCGGATCGCTCTTCACCAGCGTGTTGGCCGCCGCTGCGGTGGGGGGCATCGCCGACGCCGTGGCCCGATCGGAGGGACAGGTGGTCTATGTCTGCAATCTCCGGCCCCAGCCTCCCGAGACGGCCGGATTCACTGTGGCGGACCATGTTGCGGCCCTGGCCAGGCACAATGTCTCGGTCGACGCGGTCCTGTGTGACAGCATCCAGGGAATGCCCATTGGAGAAATGGACGTTGAAGTGATCGATGTACCGCTGACGGGGGACAATGCGCTGGTGCACAGCCCGGCCCGACTGGCGCACGCGCTGTCCAGTCTGCTGGCATAGGCGCCCGAGAGGAAGAGGGTCCTGATGACGGTTCGGGTCGGTATCAACGGGTTTGGACGGATCGGGCGCAACTTTCTACGCGCCATCGTGGCCACCGGGGCCGATGTCGAAGTGGTCGGGGTGAACGACCTGACGTCGGCCGACACCCTGGCCCACCTCCTGCGCTACGACTCCACTCAGGGTCGAATGCCGGTGCCGGTAGACGTTGAAGGAAATGACCTGATCGTGGGCGACCAACGGATCCGGGTCCTGGCCGAGCGTGAGCCCGAGCAATTGCCATGGGGCGCCCTCGGAGTCGACCTGGTGATTGAGTCGACCGGCCGCTTCACGAGTCGAGCCGACGCGGCCGGTCACCTGCACGGCTCGGTCAAGCGGGTCATTATCTCGGCCCCGTCGGGGGACGCCGACGCCACCTTCGTGATCGGCGTCAACGACGACGAATTCGACCCGGCCAAGCACGTGGTGGTCTCGAACGCTTCGTGCACCACCAACTGCTTTGTGCCCATGGTCAAGGTGCTGGACGACACCTTCCATATCGTCAGCGGCCTCATGACCACCGTGCACGCCTACACCAACGACCAGAACCTGCTCGACCTCACCCACACCGACCTGCGGCGAGCCCGAGCGGGAGCGGTCAACATCGTGCCCAGCTCCACCGGGGCCGCCCGTGCCACCAGCCTCGTGCTGACGGCCATGAAGGGCCGGCTCGACGGCATCTCATTGCGGGTGCCGCTCCCGGCTGGTTCAATCACCGACTTCACCGCTGTGGTCAAGGGGAACCCGTCGGTGGACGAGGTAAACGCCGCCTTCGCCGAGGCTGCCGCCAAGCCCCCGCTGGACCACGTCCTCGAGTACACGGAGGATCCTCTGGTCTCCAGCGACATCGTGGGAACCTCGGCCTCATGCACCTTTGATGCCGGCCTCACCATGGTCCAGAACATCAATGACGACCTGTCCCTGGTGAAGGTCGAGGGCTGGTACGACAACGAGTGGGGCTATTCCAACCGCTTGGTCGACCTCACCATGCTGGTCGGGGGCTGAATTGTTTGACCCGCGGCACGGACTCCCGCTCCTGGGGGATCTCCCGGAAGTAGAAGGGCGCCGTGTACTGGTGCGGGTGGACTTCAACGTTCCTCTGCACATAGGGATTGACGGGCGAGCGACGGTGGCCGATGACTTCCGCATCGCGGCGGCCCTTCCCACACTGCGCTGGTTGCAGGATCGGGGTGCCGAGGTCGTGGCGTGCTCACACCTGGGGCGCCCGGCGAACGCGCGGGATCCCCGGTGGGAGATGGACCCGGTTCGCGAACGCCTGCAGATGCTCTGTCCCGGCATTGAATTGAGCGACAACCTCCGGTTCGACCCGGGCGAGAAGGCGAATGACCCGGCCTATGTGGCCTCCCTCGTCGAAGGGTTCGACGCCTATGTCAACGAAGCCTTTGGCGTCGCCCATCGCCGCCACGCGTCCATTGTGGGGCCGCCGCGGTTCCTTCCCAGCGCGGCTGGCCTCCGGTTGGCCAAGGAAGTGGAGGTATTGGGCGGCATATTGCACGCCCCGGCCCGGCCCTTCGTGGCCGTCGTCGGCGGCGCCAAGGTCTCCGACAAGCTCGATGTGCTGAAGGCTCTCGCCACCAAGGTGGACACTCTGGTCGTCGGTGGGGGAATGGCCTTCACCTTCCTGGCGGCCCTGGGCCAGGGAGTCGGGAATTCACTTCTCGACGTCGATCGGATTGAAGATTGCCGCAGCCTCCTGGACTCCGGCATTGAGATCCTCCTGCCCACAGACACCAGGGCCCTCGAACCGGGCAGTACCTTCGGTCCCAATTCCGAGACAGCGGGAACCAGCGGGGGCGTCAAGATCATCGAGCGTGACCTCCCCGACGGATGGACCGGGCTCGACATCGGCCCGGCCACAGCGGCCACATTCGCCGAGGTGGTCCGAGGGGCCGGGACTGTCCTGTGGAATGGGCCATTGGGTGCGTTCGAGGACAGGCGATTTGCCGAGGGCACACGCGTCGTGGCCCAAGCCGTGGCCGACTGCGAGGGATTCTCCGTCGTCGGAGGTGGCGACAGTGCCAGCGCGTTGGAGGAGATGGGTCTGAGTGACAAGGTGGGCTTCCTGTCGACCGGCGGAGGAGCATCGCTGTCCTTCATTGAGAGTGGGGGCGACCTACCGGCTCTGAACGCCCTGCGAAACGCGCCGAACGCACCTCATTGATGTCCGGTCGGCGCCCGCTCATCAGTGGGAATTGGAAGATGCACCACGACCACCTTGAGGCGCTGCACATGGTGCGCGATCTCGGGTTGCGGCTCAAGACTGACGACGTTGCCCTGGTGGATGTCTCCCTGCACCCGCCGTTCACCGACCTGCGGACCGTACAGACGTTGGTCGAAAAGGAGGGCATTCCGGTCTCATTGGGGGCACAACACTGTTCCGACGAGGATGCCGGTGCCCGGACAGGGGAGATCAGCCCCCACATGCTGGCCCGTTTGGGGACCGCCTACGTCATCGTCGGGCACTCGGAGCGGCGGACGATGTTCGCTATGTCGGATATCACGGTGGCGGCCACGTTGAAAGCCGTCCTGCGCCACGAGATGACGCCCATCGTGTGTGTGGGGGAGACCGAGGAAGAGAGAATGGCCTCGCACACCGAGGCGAGGCTGGAGGAGCAGGTATTGGCCGCCGTTGAGGGGCTGTCCCCAGAAGTGATCGGCCGCGTCGTCTTCGCATATGAACCGTTGTGGGCCATCGGGACCGGACAGGCGGCCACACCGGTTGATGCAGAAGACGCTTGCGTCTTCATTCGGTCGATGGTGGGCAAGGTGGCCGGCGGGCCGGTGGCCGCCACCATTCGGATCCAGTACGGCGGTTCGGTGCAGGCGGAGAATGCAGGCGAATTGATGGCTGAACCGGACATAGACGGTCTTCTGGTGGGCGGGGCCAGTCTGCAGGCGGCCAGCTTCCTCGACATCATCCGTGCCTGCGGCGCCTGCTACCGTTTCTAGGCTGTCCTGGCTGATGCACATTGAGTTGGAGGCTTCGTGTCCGCGGTGACTTGGGTGTACATAGTGATTGAGGTGATGTCGGCCCTTGGGTTGATCTTCCTCATTCTCATGCACAGTGGAAAGGGAGGCGGTCTCTCCGACATGTTCGGCGGCAGCGCTGGTTCTGCTGCACAGGGATCGACCGTGGTGGAGCGGAACTTGGACCGCATTACGGTCACCGTCGCCATGATCTTCGCCTTCACGACGCTCACGCTGGACCTGCGGCTGCAGTGACGCACCGGGGCCGACGGCCCGGGTGGAGGGGAAGACTTATCGGACTCGGCGTGGCGATGTCCATCGTGGCCTCGGGGTGCGGTGCTTCGGGTGCGGCCAACACTCCGGTCACCTACGTGGCGGTACGAGGCGGCACGATCGCATTCGGCATGTCGCAGAGTCCGACGGGGTGTAATCCGCATACCCCGACTGGGGACACCCTGGGCACGCGGATGATCCTCAATGCGGTGTTGCCGAGCCCGTTCTATGTGAGCTCGAGTGGCGCGCCCACGCCGAATCCCAATCTGATCGTCCAATCGGAGCTCGTCAGCACCATGCCGGAGACGATCGTCTACACCTTGAACCCACGCGCGGTCTGGTCCGATGGTGTGCCGATCACGGCATCTGACTTCGAGTACGCCTGGACGCAGCAACGGAGCGGGAGGTCAGCGGGTGACCCGGCCGTCTCCAGCATCGCCGGGTACCGGGATATCTCCTCCATCACAGGTTCAAACAAAGGTCGCACGGTGACCGTCATATTCCGCACGACCTTCGCCGACTGGCAGATGCTGTTCTCCAACCTCCTTCCGGCTCACATCATGGAGGCGATCGGATGGAATCCCAGCTGCTCGACGGTGAGCCCGAGCATCGACCTCTCCGGCGGACCCTTCGAGATCACCACCGTCTCGGCCCAGACCATCACTCTGGCGGACAACCCAAATTGGTGGGGCACGCCGCCAAATGCCCGCGCCGTCGTCGTGCACATCGCCAGCTCAAGCGACCAACTCGCACAGTGGATGAATTCCGGATATGTGGAAGTGGCCCAGCCGGGCACGGTCACGCCGGCATTTCTGTCCCAAATGACATCGCTGCCCAATGTGCAGACTTCCGTCGACACGTCGGGAACGCTCCTCCAGCTGGAAATGTCCAGCGGACCGGACGCCCTGCTCCCACCGGACGTGCGATTCGCCATCGCCCTCTCAATCGACCGCCAAGCCCTGGTGGCCCAGCAAGCCAACTGGGCTCTGCCTTCCATTCAGGTGGCCAATAGTCAGATTTACGTGCAGGGCCAGGTCGGCTATCACGCGTCGCCCATTTCATCGTCCGATACAGCGATTCCCGCGGCGCCGACGACCACGTCCACCACGCTCATCGGGCAGGGGGGCGGCGTGAACTTCCCCACCACACCAGTTGCAAGTCAGGCCACGGCCCTCATGAACGCTTCCGGATACTTGCGATCCGCCGGCGGAACGTGGCACTCAGCCTTTGGCGCACCGTTCACGCTCCACATGGTCGTCGACGGCTCTGATCCATGGGTGGCAAGCGCGGCCCTGATGGTCCAATCCGAACTGGAAGCGCTGGGCTTTGACGTTGCCATTTACACGGTCAACAGCGCAGCCAGGGCGGGGGTCGTCCTGGCCGATGGCTTCGCGGATATGGCACTTCTGTCCCGCTCCAGCACACCCTTCCTGAGTGACGCTTTGGCCTGGTATACGCCATTGCTGGGCCCGCCCGGCCAGAATGGTTCAGAGAATTGGACCGACTACACCAACAATCAGTTTGATCAGTTATTGGAATCAGCTTCACAACAGCTCAACCCAGATGCCGCGGCAATGACATACGCGCAAGCCGACAGCCAGCTATGGGACGACATGGTGAGTCTCCCGCTCTTCGTTGAGCCGAGCGCCCTGGCTTGGAGCCGGATCATCGGTGGAGTCGTCCCCACTCCAAGGAGCGACAGCTTGTTGTGGTACGCCCAGTTCTGGGCCGTGCGTACACCAGAACCAACCAACAACACCACCCCTTCCCTACCCGGCCAATAGGACGACACCCGGGAAGAGCCCGAAGGTCGACGCGCTACGCTTTCGGGACGCTCTTCGGAGCCGATAGCCAGTCGGAGTGGCGGAATAGGCAGACGCGCCAGCTTGAGGGGCTGGTGCCCGCAAGGGCGTGGGGGTTCAAGTCCCCCCTCCGACACCCCATAAGCCCAGTTCAAAGGCTCTTTATTGCTGGCCGAATCACCGACTGCACTCTCTAGATCGGCCGGCGTGCGCGATTCATGCGCGATGGCGGTTGATGATCCCTTACGGGGGTGGAAGCAGTCAGCCCGATCAACCTCAGCCGGTCGTAGTGTGGTTCCCGTCTGCGCGCAGTCCGCGCTCGCTGAATTGCGGGTCGTGCAAATCGGGGAACTGGAAGAACCTTCGGGAGGTCCGGACAACGACAGGTGAGCAACCGTGCCGATTAAACGGCGGCGACCGCTGATGGCGGTGTCCAATGAAGGAGCGTCGTAACTACGCGACGAAGCGTCTGCCCTTGAGGATGCCATTCGATTCGACCTGACCGGCAGGCCTGATCGTGACCAGAATCCGCCTACCGGTTCTGAAGCACTTCGGGCATAGGACTGACATCAGATGAGGGTGCGAAGGCAATGATGATCGATCCGGGCTTTTCCGACCCCTGACGCGGAAAACGCCGGCGGACTGGTGTTGTCTCAAGAGGCGAACGAGGCGTGGGCAAAGGCCAGGGGGAGCGAGATCGCGGGCAATGCTGCCCAGAAGTCCCAGGTCAGGCTTGGTGCATTGACCGTGTCACACCGAGGGTGGATCCTGGAAAGATGGCAAAATCGCAGGAAATCCGCGCATATAAGGCATAGGTTGATACGCAACGCTCAGGCGGAACCAGCCCACGAGAAGGGGGCGCCGGATGCTCGAATACGTGATCGCGGGACTGGTGCTCGGCGGGATCTACGCCATCGCCTCGGCCGGTCTGGTCATCACCTACGTCTCGTCGGGTATCTTGAATTTCGCCTTCGGTGCCCTCGCCTTCTTCATCGCCCGCTTCTACTACTACCTCCACACCCAGCAGAGTTGGGCCATCCTCCCTGCTGCCGTCGTCGCCATCGGGCTCGCCGGGCCGGCCATCGGGGTCTTCTTGTACGCCGTCCTCTTCCGGTTCCTCAGGTTCTCCCCGCCCCTGATCAAGGTGGTGGCGACGGTGGGGCTGCTGGTCGCTGTCCCCTCGCTCGCCGTCGTCATCTTCGGCGACCAGGCCATCGTGAGCGCACCGGGCCTGGCCCCCGAGCCGGTCCGGGTTTTCCAGTTCTTGGGGGTGCCGGTGACGATGGACCAGATCATCGTCTACATCTGTGTGGCGGCGACGGTGGTGCTGGGCGCGGTGATCCTGCGCTACACCGAAGTCGGCCTCAAGGTGCGGGCCATGGTCGACTCGCCGGCCATGGCCGACCTCTCGGGCACCAACCCCGGCGCCGTATCCGTCGGCGTCTGGGCCGTGAGCACCTTCTTCGCCGGGCTCACCGGCGTGCTGGCCGCCCCCATCATCGGGCTCGACGCCCACAACTTCACCCTGCTCATCGCCGCCGCCTTCGCCGCCGTCGTCGCCGCGAAGCTGCGCAGCCTGCCCATTGCGGTGGGCGTCGGGCTCCTCATGGGCATCGCCACCTCGCTCATCCAGCGCTACCTGCCGCCCAACAGCAATTGGACGACCGAGTTCATCGACGCCGTCCCCTTCATCGTCATCGCGCTTGTGCTGCTCTACAACCTTCTGCGCTACCGCCGCGTCGACGAGGTCGAGGGCGTCGGGGGGGCACTCGACCGTGCCATCACGCCCCAGGGGGAGAGCCGACTCGCGGGCTCGACCACCAACGCGCTGGAAACCGGGTCGCTCGGGCTGGTGAGCAAATACGCCGGCCCGCTCGTGCTCATCATGGCCGCGGCCGCCCTCCCCCTCGTCCTGCAGGGCTACTGGGTCGGCCTGATGGCCCAGGCCTTCGCCTTCGGGGTCATCTACCTGTCGTGGACGCTGGTCACCGGCGAGGGCGGAATGCTCTGGCTCTGCCAGATCACTTTCGCCGGGATGGGCGCCATCACCACCGCCGAGCTGGCCACCAACCACGGCTGGCCCGTGCTGGCCGCGGTCTTGGCCGGTGGCGTGGTGGCCGCAGCGGCGGGATTGGTGGTCGGCCTGCTCAGCATCCGCCTCGGCGATCTCTACGTGGCCCTGGTGACCTTGACCTTCGGGCTGCTGATCGAGAACCTGGTGTTCACCCTGCCCGCCTTCGTGAACCAGGGATTGGGGCTGACGCTCAACCGCCCCAGCTTCGCCACCTCTGACCTCGCCTTCGCCTATGTCTGCCTGGCGGCCTTCATCATCCTGGCGCTGTTCATCTTGAACTTCCGCCGCTCGACCACCGGGCTGGCCATGAACGCGGTGCGCTGGAGCGAGCCGGGCGCCCGGATGACCGGCATCAGCGTGGTGCAGATGAAGGTCATCGTGGCGGCTCTGGCGGCTCTGGTGGCCGGCATCGGCGGCGGCCTGCTGGTCGTGGCGCAGACCTCGGTCGCACCGGGCGAGTTCGACACCTTCCTCGGCGTCGTGTGGCTGGCCGTGCTCGTCACCATCGGCATACGCTCCACGGCGGCAGCCCTGATCGCGGGGATCTCCTTCGTCATGCTGCCCGCGCTGGCCCAGTCCTACCTTCCGAGTTGGACGGGCAACGTGCTGCCCATCTTCTTCGGTCTGGGCGCCATCGCGGCGGCGAAGTACCCCGACGGCACCCTGGCCGAGCAGAGCCGCCAGCTGCGGCGGGTGCTGTTGCGCCTGGCCGCCCGCCAGAGCGCGCCGCTGGTCCTCGACGGCCTACCCGGCGGGCCCGCCCCGGCTGGTGCCGGGGGTGAGGGGGACGGGTCCAACGGCCACGCGGGCGAGCAAGGGGGTTCGAGGGTGGTGGAGAACGTCCCGTGACCCAGGTCCCGAGCGACGCCGCACAAAGTGCCCACGTGCTCTCGGCCCGCGGCGTCACCGTCCGCTACGGCGGGTTGATGGCCCTGTCCGACGTCAGGCTGGACGTTCCCCCGCGCAGCATTGTCGGGCTCGTCGGGCCCAACGGCGCCGGCAAGACCACCATGCTGGCGGTGCTGTCCGGCCTCCAGCGTCCCGCCTCCGGCCGTGTCTGGCTGCGCGGCGAGGAGGTGACCGACGCCAGCCCGCAGGCACGGGCCAGGAGGGGCATCGCCCGCACCTTCCAGCAGCCCGAGCTGTTCATGGGTCTGACGGTGCGTGAGCATCTGGTCCTGGCGCACCGAGTGCGGGTGAAGCGGCGTCGCCTCTGGAGCGACATGGTGGACCCCCGCTCTCTCCTGCCGCCCTCCCGGGCCGAGAACGAGCGGGTAGAAGGCCTGCTCGAGCTCCTCAATCTGACCAGGGTGGCCAAGGCGCCCGTGGCGGCACTGCCGCTCGGGGTGAGCCGCTTGGTGGAGGTGGGCCGGGCCCTGGCCTGTGAGCCGCACGTGATCCTGCTCGACGAACCCCTCTCGGGGCTCGACATGAAAGCTTCGGAGAACCTGCTCTCGGTCTTCGCCAGGGTCGCCGAGCACGTCGAGCGGGACATCTCGCTGCTGCTCGTCGAGCACGATGTGGCGGCGGTCCTTGCCCTCTCGAGCCGGATCTTCGTCCTCGACTTCGGCGTCCTCATCGCGACGGGAACCCCCGAGGAGATCCGCAACGACCCGGCAGTCCGCGCGGCGTACCTGGGCGACGACGAACTGTCGGGGAGCCAACCACCACCTTCATGGGGGCATGTCCACGGCGGGGTCGAGGCATGAGCGAGCCACTCCTGCGGGTCTGCGACCTCGATGTCTGCTACGGGACGTCCCAGGCGCTGTTCGGGGTCTCGACCGAAGTGGCGGCTGGATCGGTGCTCGCTGTCCTCGGCGCCAACGGCGCCGGGAAGAGCACGCTGGCCCGCAGCATCTCGGGGCTGGTCCCACCGACGGCCGGGCGCATCTTCTTCGGCGATACCGACATCACCGGGGAACCCGCCCACCGCGTGCGCAAGCTCGGGCTGACCTACATCCCCGAGGGGCGTGGCATCTTCCCGGGCCTCACGGTCATCGACAACCTGCGCATGGCGGTGGCCCAGGAGAAGCGAGGTGATCGGGCCGGGGCCATCAACAGGGCCATCGACCTGTTCCCGGTGCTGGGCGACCGAAGGACCCAGCGCGCCGGCAGCCTGTCAGGCGGCGAACAGCAGATGCTGGCGCTGGCCCGGGCGCTTGCGGTACCGCCCAAGCTCATCATTGCCGACGAGATGTCGCTGGGGCTGGCGCCGCTCATCGTCGAATCGGTCTTTCGTAGTCTCGACGAAGCTCGCAAGTCCGGCATCACCATCGTACTGAGCGAACAATTCGTGCACCGGGCCTTGTCCCTGGCCGACACATGCGTGATCTTGACCCGCGGGCGGGTGGGCTGGTCCGGACCGGCTTCTGAAGCTGGGCCCGAGATCATCCACCGCTACCTGGGCGAGGTGGACACGGATGCGCTCGTCGCCGATTGATCCCCCGCCTCGTGGTTCCTACCTGTAGGGTCCATTTTTCGTTCAGTGCCCTGACGAGGAGTTTCACAGGGCGCCAGCGTGTGGGTACGAC
>PNAT01000121.1 GCA_003169675.1 Acidimicrobiaceae bacterium | reverse complement strand
CTCATGTCGGTCATGCCGGTGCCCAGGATGGCCACCTCGGTCATGGTCATCGGACGGTGTTCACCCCGTCACACCGGACAGGAGTGACTCGGTGTGGGCCAGAAAGGCGGAGCGCAGGTACCCGAAGTGCTGCACCGCATTGGAGCCGGCAACCATGATGACGATGTGGCGGGNNGGGCCCCCGCCTCGACGTAGCGAGCCAGCGCGGTGGCACACATTTCCGACGTGCCGGCCACCAGGTGGCGCTCGAAGGCCTTGGCCGGGATGTCGTAGAGCTCGGAGAGCCATTGGCCGCCTCGCTCCTGGGCCTCGCCGTCCCTTCCGACATGGGCGAAGACGACCACGCCGGGTTCGACGGCGTCGGGATCCCGACCGGCTTCCTCGGTCTTCTTTCTCAGGGTGCGCAGAGCCGGCCCGTACTCATCGGCGGTGACGAAGAGCGGGACCCAACCGTCGCCGACGGTCGCCGCACGCCGGAGAGCGGCCGGGCTGGCGCCGCCGATCCAGATCGGCACCCGGGACGAGTCCGGCTCCTGGCGGTAGTCGAGGTCCGGATCAGTGGCCCCGGCCCAGGCTCGGAGCAGGGCGGCGATCCCCTCGTCCATCAGGCGTCCCCGCTGGTGGAAGTCGACCCCCGCCTGTTCGTATTCACCTTCGTGGGTCCCCACGCCCAGGCCCAGGATGAAGCGACCGCCCGACAGCAGCTGGAGCGCCGTGGCCTGCTTGGCCACCGAGGCCGGATGCCGGAGCGGGAGCTGGAGCACGCAGGTACCCAGGGTGGGACGCCTGGTGGCCGCCGCCGCAATGGCCAGCGTGGTCATGGACTCGTTGATCGGTTGGGGCCAGAAGAGGTGGTCGACCGCCCACAGGGAGTCGGCGCCGGTGGCCTCGGCCTTCCGGCAGATATCGGTGAGCTCGGCCGCGCTTCCCGCGGTAGCACCGTATGTATTACCACTTCGAGCAGGGGTTTCATCCTGCAAGGTCGTGGGGAGTATCAACCCGAGGTATGGACGTTGAGCTCCGATTCCTCCGGGCGGCACCCGGCCATGTTACGCCCAGTCCATGGTGGTGCCTATTCGGATGCCATGCGGTCCCCGACGGCTCCGGGGGCGCCGCCGGGCGCACCGCGGACGGCCAGGGTGCAACGGGCTTCGCAGATGGCCCTCCCGTCGTCGTCGGACAATGAAATGGCCCACACCTGGACCGTCCGGCCGGCCCGCACCGGGGTGGCCACCGCCGTGAGGTGCCCGTCGCTCACCGACTGCAGATGGCTGGCGTTGAGCTCAATGCCCACCACCTGGCGGTCGGGGCCGGCGGCGAGGGCGGCCCCGTAGCTGGCGGCGGACTCGGCCAGCAAAGCGGAGACCCCACCGTGCAGGATCCCATAGGGCTGGTGCACCTTCCAGTCAACGGGCAGGCGGAGGACCACTCGGGCCGGGCCGGCCTCGACGACCTCGACGCCCAACAAGCCGTGGATGTTGTTCTGGTCAACGAAGGGAGTGGGCACCGACGGATGTTAACGGCGCGCCGTTAGGCTCATCGCGTGGCCGATCAGATCGATCTGCGCAGCGATACCGTCACCCAACCGACTGACGCCATGCGGCGCGCCATGGCGGACGCCGTGGTGGGCGACGACGACTACGGCGAGGACCCGACGGTGCGTGCGCTGGAGGAAGCGTTCGCCGAACGGGTGGGCAAGCCGGCCGCCCTCTTCGTGCCGTCGGGGACCATGGCCAATCAGATTGCCCTGCGGGTCCTCGGCTCGCCGGGGACCACCGCGGTGGCCGGTCGCCGCCAGCACGTGGTGGCCTACGAATACGGTGCCGCGGCGTGGAACTCGGGCGTGCAATTCCACACGCTGGACGACGATGACGGCATGCTCGACCCGGCAGAGGTGCAGTGGGTGCGCCAGGCCTCGCAGGATCATCAGCCGGCGGTGTCGCTCATCAGTATCGAGAACACGCACATGGCAGCTTCGGGTGCCCCCTGGTCGATGCCCCAACTCATAGCACTGGCGTCGGCCGCCGGGGATGTGCCCATCCACCTCGACGGGGCACGGTTGTTCAATGCCGAGGCCGCCACCGGCGTGCCGGCGGCCGCGTGGGCTGCGCACGCCACCACGGTGATGTGCTGCCTGTCCAAGGCCCTGTGCGCCCCAGTGGGCTCGTTGCTGGGCGGACCGGAGGACGTGATCACGCAGGGCCGCCTGGAACGCAAGCGCCTCGGGGGAGGGATGCGCCAGGCCGGCGTCCTGGCCGCGCCCGGCTTGTTGGCCTTGACGCAGATGGTGGAGCGCCTCCCCGAGGACCATGCCCGTGCCTCCCGTCTGGCCGAGGCCGTGGCCCGGCGCTGGCCGGACGGCGGCCTGGACCCGTCGTCGGTGCGCACCAACATCGTCACCTTCGCCCACGCCCAGCCCGACAAATTGCTGGCCCACCTGGAGGATCACGGGGTGCTGGCGGGCACCATCGCGCCGCGGACCGTCCGCTTGGTGACCCATCGCGACGTCGACGACGCCGGCGTGGAGCGGGCGATCACGGCACTGGCGGGCGCCCCCGAAAGCGGAGGGCGATGAAGGTCCGCATCGGCATCAGCGCGGGCGGGGAGAGCCTGGGTCCGGCCGCCATGACGGCGCTCGGGCAGGAGATCTCGGCCTTCGGCTTCGACTCGTTGTGGCTGCCCGAAGTGCTGTCGCGACCCGGACCGGATCCCCTCGTCGGCCTGGCCTGGGTCTCCGGGGCCTGCCCCGGCCTGAAGATCGGCACCACCATGTTGTTGCCCGGGCGCAACCTGGTCTGGCTGGCCAAGGCCGTGGCCACGCTCGACCTGCTCTCGGGCGGGAATTTCCTGCTCACCTTCGTTCCCGGCCTGGTCATCGGCGGGGAACGGCATGTCATCGGCATCCCCACGGCCGAGCGCGGCTCGTTGATGGACGAAGCCCTTCCCGTGCTGCGCCGCCTGTGGTCGGGCGAGGCCGTGAGCCATCAGGGGGCGGCGGGCTCCTTCACCGACGTGTTGGTCTCACCCCGCCCAGTGCAGGATCCCTTCGATGTGTGGCTGGGTGGCAATGCGCCGGCGGCGCTCGAACGCTGCGGGCGCCTGGGGGACGGGTGGATCCCGGCCCTGTGCACACCCGAGGATGCGGCAGCGGGCAAGAAGGTGATTGACGACGTAGCGGCGGAGCACGGGCGCACCATCAGCCCCGAGCACTTCGGCGTCAGCATCGCCTACGCCCCGGCGGGACTCGACCTCGGTGCCGAGGCGCTGGCCGTCCTGGCTCGGCGGGCCCGGGGGCGGCCGCTGGAGCAGATCGTCCCCTCCGGAGGGGACGGGTTGCGTGCCCTGCTGGAGAAGTTCCTCGCGGTCGGCTTCTCAAAGTTCATCGTGCGGCCGCTGACACCACCACCGGATTGGCGGCACGAGTTGAAGGTCCTGGCCACAGCGGTGGGGGACCTGCAGACATGACGACGGGCATCGACGGGCGCCGGGCGGCCGTGCTGGAGTTCCTCGATGCCCATGAGGCCGGCACCACGCCGCACATCTTCGGGGACCTGCTGAGCCATCTCATCGGCGTCGAGGAGCTGGTGCGGGCCTGGGGCGGCTCCGATCTGTTGGCCCTGGCCGCCCTGGCCCACGCCACCTACGGCACGGACGGCTTTGAACCCCACATCCTCGAGCTGGCGGACCGGCCGGTCCTGTCCGCCGTCGCCGGGGCCGACGTGGAGGAGTTCGTCTACTTCTACGCCTCGTGTGACCGGGACGTCGTCTACCCCCAGCTGGAGGCCGCCTGGACCGAGCCGGCCCATCTCAGGTTCCGGGACCGCTTCACCGGCGGCGAGAGCACGCCCAGCGCGGCGTCGATCACCCACTTCGTGGATCTGACCTATGCCAACGAGTGCGAATTGGCGGCCGCCTCGCCGGGCGGCGCGGCCGAGTGGACGTGGCTGGCCGACTTCTGCCGCGCCACGCAGCGCTGGGCCAGCCCGAGCTTCTTCGACGGGGCGGCGGTCTTGTTGGGCATGGACGCCTGAGCCTCACGGCTGAATTATCCGGCGAATCCCGTACGCTCCCTGTCATGGCCGACCGACCTCTCACCCTCATGGCAGTGCACGCCCATCCCGACGACGAGGCCATCGGCACCGGGGGGATCCTGGCCCACTATGCCGACGAGGGTGTCCGCACGGTGCTGGTCACCTGCACCAACGGCGAGCTGGGCGACGCCCCGGGGGGGATCAAGCCGGAGGATCCGACCCACGACGAGAACCTGGTCGTGCCGTTGCGGCGCCGGGAGCTGGAGGCCAGCTGCCAGGTGCTCGGCGTGACACACCTCGAGTTGCTGGGCTACCACGACTCGGGCATGGAGGGGTGGCCCCAGAACGAGGCGCCCGAGTCGTTCTGGCAGGCTCCGGTGGAAGTGGCGGCGCACCAGCTGGCCGATCTCATGCGCAAGTACGAGCCCCAGGTGGTGGTCACCTACGACGAGAAGGGGTTCTACGGGCATCCCGATCACATTCAGGCCAACCGGATCACCCACGCCGCCCTGGAGGAGTGCGGGATCCCGGCGAAGCTCTACTACACGGCCGTGGCCCGGTCGCTGCTGCGTGGCTTCGGCGAGATCCTGGCCGAGGCCGGTATCGAGAGTCCGATTGACGTGGAGGAGAACCCCGATTTCGGCACGCCGGACGAGCTCATCACCACCACCATCGACTGCAGCGCCGTGGCCGGGCGCAAGTACGCCTCGCTGGCCGCCCACGCCAGCCAGAGCGAGAACATCTTCTTCCTGCAGATGGGGGAGGAGATGTTCTCCAACGTCATGGGCTCCGAGAGCTTCGTGCGGGCCTTCGACTCGACCGGGGCCCCGGTCCCCGAGGATGACCTCTTCGCCGGCTTGCGGTGATCGCCCAACGGAACGGTGATCGCCACCGCCCCGTTGGGCCGACCACTCAGTAGCGGTAGGTGTCCGGCTTGTAGGGGCCGTTGACGGGCACGCCGATGTAGTCGGCCTGCTCGGCGGAGAGCTCGGTGAGCTTGACACCCAAGGCGTTCAGGTGGAGGCGGGCCACTTTTTCATCGAGATGCTTGGGCAGCACGTAGACATCGTTGACGTACTGGCCGTCCTGGTTGAACAACTCGAGCTGCGCCATCACCTGGTTGGTGAACGAATTGGACATGACGAAGCTGGGGTGCCCGGTGGCGTTGCCCAGGTTGAGCAGGCGGCCCTCTGAGAGGATGATCACGGCGTGGCCGTCGGGGAAGACCCACTTGTCCACCTGCGGCTTGATGTTGATGCGCTCGATCCCCGGCGTCTTCATCAGACCGGCCATGTCGATCTCGTTGTCGAAGTGCCCGATGTTGCCCACGATGACCTGATGCTTCATTCCGGCCATGTGCTGAGCCGTGATGATGTCCTTGTTGCCGGTCGTGGTGATGATGATGTCGGCTTCGGGGAGGATGTCCTCCAGCGTGGTCACCTGGAAACCCTCCATGGCGGCCTGGAGGGCGCATATGGGATCGACCTCGGTCACCACCACGCGGGCACCCTGCCCGCTCAGCGACTGGGCGCAGCCCTTGCCGACGTCCCCGTAGCCGCAGACCACGGCCACCTTGCCGCCGATGAGCACGTCGGTGGCCCGGTTGATGCCGTCGACCAACGAGTGGCGGCAGCCGTACTTGTTGTCGAACTTCGACTTGGTNNCGTTGATGGCGGGGAAGAGGAGCTCCCCCTTCCTGGCCATGTCGACCAGGCGGTGGACACCGGTGGTGGTCTCCTCGGTGACGCCCCTGATGCCGTTGGCGATGGACGTCCAGCGTTGTGGGTCCTCGGCCAGGCTGCGTCCGAGCAGGGCCAGCACGAACTGGAATTCCTCGGATTCGGCGGTCGAGGGATCGGGCACCGAGCCCGCCTTCTCGAACTCAACTCCCTTGTGGACGAGCAACGTGGCGTCGCCCCCGTCATCGAGGATCATGTTGGGGCCGCCCTCGCCGGGCCACAGGAGGGCCTGCTCGGTGCACCACCAGTACTCCTCGAGCGTCTCGCCCTTCCAGGCGAAGACCGGCACACCGGCCGGATTCTCCACGGTGCCGTCGGGTCCCACGGCCACCGCAGCGGCGGCGTGGTCCTGGGTCGAGAAGATGTTGCAGCTGGCCCAGCGCACGCGCGCTCCGAGCGCAGTCAGCGTCTCAATGAGCACGGCCGTCTGCACGGTCATGTGCAGGGATCCGGTGATGCGGGCGCCGGCCAAGGGTTGGCTTTTGGTGAACTCGGCCCGCATGGCCATCAGGCCGGGCATTTCATGCTCGGCCATGACGATCTCTTTGCGGCCGAATTCGGCCTCGGACAGGTCGGCCACCTTGAATGGCAGCGCGGACTTCGGGTTGGGCATGACAGCTTCTCCTTGATTGGAATTCACGTGCGCGGGCGCGCAGGCCATTTGCGGGCCATACGGCGGAAGCGCAGCGCACGTGCTCCGACCTCTGTCGGAGGCCGTTTACCCGAAACAAGGATACGTCGCGGACGGCGATGGGGCCAGCACTTTGAGCACTTCAGGTAGAAAATGCCCCCACCTGGGTCATTGCCCCGCCACGGCCGTCCGCGGGGTCCAGATCGGACCATCCGCGCCTCGGTCCCCCAGAGTGCGTACGGTCGGAAATGCCCATGGGTGTCAGGGGCGTAAGGGGGCTGTGCACGTGACGCATCAACTGTCGAATTTCAGCGGGGTGGCCTTCATCGCAGTCTTCCTCAGCTTGGCGGCGGTGGCGGCGTTCTTCATGGTGTTCATCATCATCGTGGTGGCCAACCGGGCGGAACCTGATCCGCGAGGTCTCAGGCCATTCAGCGCGTACCTCTTCGGGATGTCGTTCGTGACGCTGTATGTCGGGTACTCGGGAGCGGTCGTGATCGTCACCTCACTGCTGTCCTTCATCGGGCCCCACGCGTCGCCGATCGCCAACAGTGTGGCCCGCAATGTGGTCATCGGAGGCATCCTCATCTTCATCGGCGGAGGTGCCCTGCGCTTTCACTTGAGCAAGGGCATGAAGATCGCCGAGGGCGACGGGCCGGTAGACGGGCCGAATCGACGGGTCCAGAGCACCTACGTCGCCGCGGTGACCTTCGTCTTCACTGGCGTCGCCATCATCACCTTCGGGCTAGCGATCTACCTTGTCTTCCAGCTGATCGGGCCCGGCATCTTCGGCACTTTGGGCAGGACCAAGACAGATACGGTACGCACCTTGCTGGATGTGCTCTACGTCATGCTGGCGTCAGTGGCCATCGTCGTGGCCCACTCACGGCTGGCACCCTCCGCCCTGCGCATGCTCGGATCGGGCGGGACCGGTGCCACGGCGCCCGCGGGAGGCGCCGAGTAGGAACGCTCGCGGGCGGGTCCAGAACCTACTGGGTGCGCAGAAGCTCGCCGGCGGTCTTCGATCGCGCCGCCACCACCGCGGGCGCGATGGCCAACAGGTTGGCCACCAAGAGGACCCCCGCCGCCAGCGCAGTGATCAGCCATATCGGCACGGTGGAGACCGGCACGGCGCCCAGGTTGGTGGCAAAGGCCCGCCATACCACTTGGCCGACGGCAACACGCAACGGGACGCCGAAGACGATCCCCACCAAGGCGACCGTCGATGCCTGCCAGCACACAGCCGCCCTGACTTGGCCGTTGACGAATCCGAGTGCCCTGAGGAGGCCGATCTCGCGCTGGCGGCGAGCCACGCTGACCACCAGGAGGTGAACAAGAGTGGCCGCCCCGAACAGCGCCAGCATTATTCCCAGAATGAGGGGGAAGTTCACCGCCTCGCCGAAATTCACCAAGGAATTAGGGGCGGTCGGTCGATTGGCGGTGCCCGCGGAGGACTTGATGTAACGGGTGATGTCGGCCTGTCCCTTGGGCCCGGGGACCGCACTGGCCATGACGGCACCAGGTTGGTTGGCGTGGTAGGTGCGCACGCATCTGCTCTGCGTCGGCCCGAGCGGGCAGGCGGCGCTCAAGTAGCCGGCCAAGGTGAATGCCGCTCCGGTACCCAGGCCCCCGAGCCCGAATTGCCCGGGGAACGACACCATCCCGACGACCCGAAAGGAAGCCGAACGTACCGATCCGGTCGGAGCCTGCACAGTCACGTGGACGGTTGACCCCAGGTGGGCGCCGACCTGATGCAGCGTGGTGGTGCCCAGGACGATGTCGCGGTTGCCCGTTGGCAGGCGGCCGCTGACGGTCGAGAGCAGCAGTGGCCCCCGGACAGCCTTTGCGGCCACGGAGAAGACGCTGACCCCGTTGATGGAGACCTCATTCCGGGTGCCGACCATGATCCCGGTGATGGCACGGTCGTGCGTGAGGCTGGCCACCTCGGTCGCCACGCCGCCCCCGTAGGCGGCGTTGTTGGAGTAAAGAATCTGATAGCCCTCGCCGTAGAGCGAGGGCGTGGCGGTCAGGTGCGCCAGGCTGGCGCCGAAGACCGACGTGGCGCAGAGGGACAGGACGGCGAGGACGGTGCCGAACAACGCAGTACCGACCGGAATCGTGGCCACGCCTCGCGCCCGCTCGAGCGCATGACGCACCCCTATGAGCATGCTGGGCGGAGCACCGGTGGTGGCCACGCGCGCCACGATCGAGGAGCGGTGAGCGTCCAGTGCCCGGTCGTCACCAATGTGCACCCGGGAGGCGCGCAGCGCCGGCCACGTGCCGAGGGTCAGCAGGACCGCCACCATGGCTATCGCTCCGGGCAACAGAATCAGTGGATCGAAGGCGAAGCCGGTGGAGGGTTCGGCCAGTCGTGCCTCACCGACGGGAGCAAAGGGGGAGAGGGCGAACGCGATGACGACCGCGCCAACGGCACCTGCGAACGCCACCAGCAGGTTCCGTGCCGTGCCGAGTGCCACGAGCCGGCGCCGGGGCATTCCCAGGGCGGCCAGTGTGGGGTACTCCTCGCTCTCGACGACACTTTGGCGACCAAGCGCCTGGCCGATGACAGCCAGGCCGGCCAGCCCGGCCAACACGGCCAACACCCACCACCCCACGGCCTGGGGGTGGATCGACGTCGTGACCGCCGTGGCGATGGTCTCTTGGTTCTGAGCAAAGAACACCTGCGTGGTGTTGATGTAGGCGGTGAATCGAGGCAGATCGGCCGCGCCGTGACGCAGCCGCACGAAGTATGTAATTCCGCCGGCCGCTTGTCGGCCGGCGGTGCGGTCGAAAGCGGGGGTCGCGTACAGGTCGTAGGCCTTTCCCTGGCCGGCCGGGAACTCGGATTCGGCCGCCTCGATCCCGACGACGTGAAATGCCGCCTTCGGCCCGGTCGGAACCACGTTGGTGGAGTTGGACGACGCCAGGACGGTCTGCAGTTGAGACGGTGCATAGAACTGGATGTGAATCACCGTTCCGAGGTGGACCCCCAAGTCCTGCTCGAGATTGAGAGAGGCCAGCACCTCGTCGGTCGATGACGGCGCGGGCATCCGTCCGGCGACGAGTTTCGTCACCCGGACAAGGGCCTTCGGAGCCAGGTCAAGGACCGTGAGGTTGGTGTTGCTATTGAGGGCGGGACCGCAGCTGCACGTCACCGTGCCATTGATCGGCGAGACCGCTGTGGTGACCGAGGCGACTTCTGGCACCTTGTCCAACCCCGAGATGGGCTGGATGTTGAAGATCAAGAAGTCGTAACCATGAGCAGCGACGAATCGGGGGAACGCGGTGGCCGTCCGGCGCCCAGCGGCGGTGGCACCGAGGACAAGTCCACCCACGACTGCGATCAGGGAGGCTAGGAGCAACCAGGATCGCCAGCGGCGGCGGAACTCTGCTCCGAAGACCAGCCAGACAGCACCCATGGTCACCTCCCTGACCCAGTGTTACTGAGCCACGCCGAGGACCCAAGGGGGGTAGCCGGTCTCTGGGGCTCGTGCTAGCACCCAGGCGTCGAGCGACCCCTGAGCCGCCGGCTCCGGCATCCGGTCGACCGGGGAGCTGATTCGGTAGGGAATATCTGAAGTTGGTTTGCTCGAATGGCCGTAGCTTTTCAGGCGAAGGCCCCTGCCGCGCCAGCCCAGTCTGCATTCCCCAGCGATGCCCTTCCCTGGGCCCCGCCTCCCTGTTGTTGATGTCCTGCGCCCTGCGCCACGCTCTTGACCGGGCCAACCCGATGACATATGACGTAGCAACCCAGCGGCACACCGCTCCCGTCTTAGACAAGGGGAACACGTGATAGGTCAGACGCACAGCAGCTCAGGTCGGATCGCTTCATTGGGGCGCCGGCTCCGGCACGTGGCAGTGGGGGTGGCCTGCGTCGGAGGTGCCGCCCTCGTTCTCCCGTCGCCGGCTCCGGCGGCAACCGTCTCGACGTGGTCGATCGTCCCCAGTCCCACCTTGTCGCCGAGCGCGCCGAACGCCCTCAGAGGGGTGGCCTGCACCGGCCCCACCAATTGCGTGGCCGTCGGGTTGTTCACTGGGACGAGCAACTCTCAGGGCCTCATCGAGACCTGGAACGGGAGTGCCTGGTCGATCGTCCCCAGCCCGGCCGCGCCGTCAGGCACCTACGATGAGCTCCATGGCGTGGCGTGCCCCGGTCCGTCGAACTGTGTCGCCGTCGGAAACTCGTATGACGGCAGCACCAACCAGAACCTGATTGAGTCGTGGAACGGGAGTACGTGGTCGGTCGTGACCAGCCCCGACACCTCGCCGAGCCAGGACAACGGTCTGAGCAGCGTGGCCTGCACCACGCCGACCAGCTGCGTTGCCGTCGGTGCCTACAGCATCGGCTCCCTTGGGCGGACCCTGGTCGAGTCATGGGATGGCAGCACCTGGTCCATCGTGACGAGCCCCAACACCACGCCGACCCAGAGCAACTACCTCAACGGCGTGACCTGCACACTTTCGACAAACTGCGTTGCGGTCGGAATCTACACCGGGACCACGAATAGGCAGGCCCTCATCGAACGGTGGAACGGCAGCACATGGTCGATCGTCACCAGCCCGAATACCTCGTCGACGATGGACAACGAGCTCAACGCCGTGTCCTGCACGAATGTGGCGTTCTGCGTGGCCGTCGGCGACTATCACAACGGCAACTACCCCACGCTCATCGAATCCTGGGACGGGACGGCGTGGTCCATTGTCGCCAGCCCCAGCATGATGTCGAGCGATGAGAACATCCTCTACGGCGTGTCTTGCACTGGTCCGGCGGACTGCGTCGCCGTCGGGCACTGGTCCGATATCCACGACACCGTGGACCACACGCTCGTCGAATCCTGGGACGGATCTGCATGGTCGATCGTCCCGAGTCCCAATTCTTCGCCGACGCTCGCCAACGACTTGAGCGCGGTGACCTGCGGGTCCACGTCGAATTGCACGGCAGTCGGAAATTCGGAGACCACTGGCAGCCAAGAGAGCCTGATTGAGACCGCACCTATTGTGGCCTCGGGCTACTGGGAGGTCGCCTCGGACGGCGGGCTCTTCGCCTTCCATGCTCCTTTCTATGGCTCCATGGGAGGCAAGACGCTCAACAAGCCCGTTGTGGGAATGGCTGCCGACCCGTCCACCGGTGGCTACTGGGAGGTCGCCTCGGACGGCGGCCTCTTCGCCTTCCACGCCCCGTTCTACGGCTCCATGGGTGGCAAGATGCTCAATAAACCCATCGTCGGCATGGCGTTCGACGCGGCCACCGGGGGCTATTGGGAGGTCGCCTCGGACGGCGGGCTCTTCGCCTTCCATGCTCCTTTCTATGGCTCCATGGGAGGCAAGACGCTCAATAAACCCATCGTCGGCCTGGCGGCGCTCCCCGACGGCTCGGGCTACTACGAGGTGGCTTCGGACGGTGGCCTCTTTGCCTTCAACGCCCCATTCCAGGGCTCAATGGGCGCCAAGCCACTCAACAAGCCCGTCGTGGGCATGGCGATCGACCCCGCTACGGGCGGTTACTACGAGGTGGCCTCGGACGGTGGCCTCTTCGCCTTCAACGCCCCGTTCCAGGGTTCCATGGGTGGCAAGGTGCTCAACAAGCCCGTGGTGGGCATGGCGAGCCAGCCTGACGGCTCCGGTTACTGGGAGGTGGCCGCTGACGGCGGGCTCTTCGCCTTCAATGCCCCATTCCTGGGTTCGACGGGAGGAATACAGCTCAACCAGCCGGTCGTCGGCATGGCCACCAGCTGATCGAATAAGCCGCGATGCCCCACGGTTCGCCGGTGGGGTATCTCAGTCGCTCACGCTTCCCGTGAGAGCGTTTTCGCTGGCCTCCGCGTGTGGCTGGGTAGCATCCTGACCGGGATGCCGTCATCCTCAAGACAAAAACATCCTGGCCCGCCCCCGTAGCTCAGGGGATAGAGCATCGGTTTCCTAAACCGTGTG
>PNAT01000153.1 GCA_003169675.1 Acidimicrobiaceae bacterium | reverse complement strand
CGACCTCCAGCCCGATGACGACGGGCAGCCCGGCGTCCTTGGCCGCCTGGGCGCAGGTCACGTAGTCCTCGAGGTCGGCCGTGGCATGGAAGTTCCAGTACCCGGCCATCGACTCCTGCAGGGCCGGTGACACGCGGTCGTCGGCCCAGAAGCCCCCCACGAGCGCGTCGGCCTGGCGGAAGCGGAACAGGTGCTCGGTGAGGGCCAGCTCGGTCACCCCGGCGGCCTGGGCGCGCTCGCAGTAGGCCGCCAGCTGGTCCAGGTTGAGCGGCGTCTCGCGCTCGCTGTGCGGCCACAGGTGGAGGTGGTAGTCGAGCACGGGCGAGACCGGTCGCCCGCCTCAGGCGGCGTGACGGATGAGCGTCACACCGTCGCGGATGGTGGTCAGCACGCAGACCACCCGGGGATCGCCGACCAGTTTGTCGTTGAGGTTCCTCAAGGCCTCGGCCGACTCGTGGCGATCCACCGTCGAGTCGAGCACGCCGCCGGCCTGCAGGGTGTTGTCCAGCACGATGAGACCGTGCGGGGCCAACTTGGGCAGCACCGCCTCGAAGTAGGCGTCGTAGCCAACCTTGTCGGCGTCAATGAAGACGAGGTCGAACGGGCCCGGCATGCCGCCCAGCGAGTCCAGGGCCGGGCCCAGGAGCACACTGATCTTCCCGTCCAGGCCAGCGGCCGCAATGTGGGCGCGGGCAGTCTCGGCATGGTGGGGGTCGACCTCGAGTGTCGTGATGGTTCCGCCGTCTCCCAGCCCGGCCGCCATGGCGATTGACGAGTACCCCGTGAAGGTGCCGATCTCGAGGACCCGGGAGGCCCGGGTGGCGAAGACGAGGAGCTCGAGGAACCGCCCCTCCTGGCGCCCGACCATCATGCCCCAGAAGGGGAAGTCCCGGCGAGTAGCCTCATCGACCGCTGCCACGTGGGGTAACGGCGCGGTCGAGTGCGCGTCGGCGTACTCGAGGACTTCGGGATCTACGAGTTGGACCATGGGTGCATGGTACGTGACCCGCTTCAGTCCCAGACCTGGGCCCCCAGTTGGAGAAGCCCGCCCATGTCGTAGATGTCGGCGTCGAAGTAGGGCACCGTGACCAAGAGGTCGGGCGTGCCTCTCAGTTCGGCCTGCTGCTCGGCCTCCCGCCGGGCCACCACACCGAAGTTGAGGAAGCTCTCGGCTACCTCGACCAGCACCCGGGCGGCCACCACCGGATCATCACTCAGGCCCTCGGCCAGCTCGTCGGCCCGATCGATCATCGACTGGGCCAGCTTGGCCGTCTGAGCGCTGCGCAGGTAGTCCGGCAGCACCTTGTTCAACACGATGGCCCCGAGGTGGAGCTGGCGCGCCGTCAACTCAACCGAGAAGAACTCGGCCTCGCGCACCGGCGTGGCCTCCAGGGTAGAGATGACCATGAAGGTGGTGCGTCGGTCCGACAGCAAGCGGGTGACCGCATCGGCCCGCTCGACGAAGCCGGCGTGCATCGACTGGAAGAGGATGAAGAACTCCGAGATGTCGGCCAGGAACTGGGTCCCGAGGATGCGATCGGCCACTTGATAGAAGGGCTTGGTGGCCACGTTCACCAGGCGCGACCGGTAGGGCACGATGAGCCAGCGCAAGAGGCGCGAGGAGAAGAAGTCGGCCAGGCGCTGCGGGGCATCGAGGAAGTCCAAGGCGTTGCGTGTGGGAGGGGTGTCGACGACGATCAGGTCGTACTTTCCTTCCGAGTGGATCTCGTAGAGCCTCTCCATGGCGATGTAGTCATGAGACTGGACGAAGCGCGCGGAGATGTTCTGGTAGAGCGGGTTGGCCAGGATCTGCTCCCGCGTCTCGGCGTCGGGAGCATGGCGGCGGATCAGGTCGTCCCAGCTCTGCTTGGTATCGAGCATGGCCGCCCACAGCTCACCCCTTGGGGTGACACCGACCGCCTTGAACACATCATCGGCGATGCGGACCTCGTCGTTCCCGATCCCCTTCAACCCCAGCGCGTCGGCCAGACGGCGCGCCGGATCGACCGTGAGCACGAGGATTCTCCCCCCCTCCTCGGCCGCCGCCATGGCTGCCACCGCCGCCGCGGTGGTCGTCTTGCCCACCCCACCGGGACCGCAGGCGATGACGATCTCCTTGGCGGACAGCAGTTGGGCCACCGTCTTGGGGATGTCACCGGAGCGCCGGCCCGGGCTCAATGTCCCAACTCCTCGCCGAGCGACTGGGCCATCTGGCGGGTCGTGCGCACGCCGAAACCGCGCGAGAACATGAAGGGCATGAGCAGGACCGGCAACCCCTTGGGGAGGCCGGCCTGCAGTCGCTGCAGGTGGGCCGAACCGGTCCGGCGCATGGTGACGGCGAGCCGGGCTGCTTCGAGGACCTTCGTGGTGTCCCCTCCGGCCCGGGTGGCGAGGACGGCTTCGGCCTCGGGGCTGCGCAGCTGCTCGAAGATCTCCTCCTCTCGTTGGCCGAAGAGCTCGGGCAGGACCCGGTTGACCACCACGGCGGACATGCGGACTGTCGTCTCCTCCTGTACCCGCGTGGCGAGTTCCAGCGTCTCGGAAACCGGCATCTCCTCGGGCGTGGTCACCGCGACGAGGCCCGTCTGCTGGTGATCCGAGAGGATCTGCAGCATCCAGTCGGTCTGGCTGCGGATCAGCCCCACCTTGACCAGGTCGTTGATGGCCTGGGGCGCCGCCAATTGGCCGACGATGTGCCCACTGGCCGGAGCATCGACCACCACCAGGTCGTAGTGGCGCTCCCGGACCTCGTAACAGAGCTTGCCCACGGTGAGGATCTCGCGCACGCCCGGCGCCGCCGTGGCCACGAAGTCAAAGGCCTTGGCCAGCGGTCCGATGCGGCCCACCAACGGGATGCGCAGGTGGAGCTTGAGGTACTCGCGCAGCGACGCCTCGGTGTCCATCGACATGGACCAGATCCCCGGCGAGACCTCCCGCGGTGTGAAGTCCGTGGGCGTTGCTTCGAAGAGGGAGGACAGGTCGCCCTTGGCGTCGACCTCGCACACCAGCACGCGCTTCCCGCGTTCGGCGGCCAGGTAGGCCAACGCGGCCGCCACCGTGGTCTTGCCCACGCCACCCTTCCCGGTGACGAACACCAGCTTGAGCTGGAGGAGGTCAGGCGCCGCCGTCACCGTCGACCTGCGCCGGCCCCGGCCACGGCCGCCTGATGAGCGTGCTCAGGGCGCGCCGAATCCGACACGCCGACCGGAGGCGGGCGCTCCCACCTCGACATAGGCCACCTTGGCCACTGGGACCCCGACCCGCCGGCCCTTCTTGTCCGTCAGCCAGAGGACGCCGTCACCGGTCTTGAGCAACTTCTCGATCTCGGCCACGACCTTGTCACCATCGGCGTCGTCGGCCATGTCCACCTCCAGCTCCTTGGGGGTCTGGATGATGCCGATACGCACGTCCACCTGGTCTCACTCCTCTCGTCAGCCCTGAAGGAGGGCCTGCGGCCACTGCGACGTTACAGCCATGCGCCAGACTGCACGACATGAGCGATGCTCGGGAGCCAGGGGAGACGGAGCGCAGCATCCGGTGGGCCTCCACCATGGCGGGCTACTCGGGACCGGTCCGCCTGGCCCATGCCGACTCGCGTGCCCGCATCGGTCCGGCACCCGAGGCCGTTTCCATGGGGGACGCCGCGGCGGGAGTGCCCTTCGGCCGGGCCTGGCGCCAGGAGCACGAGGACG
This sequence comes from Acidimicrobiaceae bacterium, assembly GCA_003169675.1. Taxonomy (GTDB): domain Bacteria; phylum Actinomycetota; class Acidimicrobiia; order Acidimicrobiales; family RAAP-2; genus Bog-473. Next base: position 15,244 of record PNAT01000153.1, on the reverse strand, counting down.
CCCTCCTGGCCCCCGGGGCCACCCGGTCCGCCGGCGGCGGGGATCGGGCCCGGCCCGAAGAACCCGATGCGTGGCGGACCTGCTTTGAACGGGATCGGGACCGGATCCTGCACGCCACCTCCTTCCGCCGGCTGGCCGGCAAGACCCAGGTCTTCGTCTTCCCCCAGGACCATCAACGCACCCGCCTCACCCACGCCCTCGAGGTGGCGCAGGTGGCCACCGCCATCGCCCGGGCCTGCCGGCTCAATGTGGCGCTGACCGAGGCCATCGCCCTGGGCCACGACTGCGGCCACGGGCCGGGCGGGCACGCCAGCGAGGACGCACTCGACCCGTTCTTGCCCGGTGGCTTCGACCATGCTCCCTGGGGAGCCTTCGTCTCCCTGGCCCCCCTCAACCTCTGCACCCAGACCATCGATGGCATCGCCAACCACAGCTGGTCCCGGCCAGCACCGTCCACGCCGGAGGGCGAGGCGGTCAGCTGGGCCGACCGGGTGGCCTACGTCTGCCACGACTGGGAGGACGCCGTCCTCACCGGGATCGTGGCCCCCCATCAACTCCCCGTCGCCGTCCGTGCATTGTGCGGGGAGCGCCGGAGTGCCCAGCTGGGTGCCTTCATCAGTGGCGTCGTCTCGGCCACCCTGCGCACGGGACAGGTGGGCATGGAGGAGGACGCAGCGGAGGCACTGGCCGCCTTCCGCGCCTGCAATTACGAGCGCATCTACCTGCGTGACGCCTCTGTGCGACAGTGCGAAGCCGTGGTGAGCGTGCTGCGCGCGCTGGTGGAGCACTTCTCCGACCGGCCCCACCTGATCACCGATGGTGACCTTGCCTCGGCGCATGGGACCGACCTGGTGGCCGGGAGCGAGGTCGCCGTCCGGGCGGCCGTCACCTATGTGGCCGGCATGACAGACCGCTTCGCCTTCCGCCAGGCGGTGGCCGTGCTCGGATGGGACCCCGAAAAGCTCCCTGCCGGCGTCGATTCCTAGGTGAGACTCCCGTCCGATGGCGCGCGCACCGGCGCAATCGGGTCCGGGAACTCCGGCGGACGCCGCCCGGTCAAGGCCGCCACGCCTTCGGCGAAATCAGGTCCCTTGATCATGTCGGCCAGCCGGTCGCCGGCATCGTTGACCGACGATGCCACGTCGCCGTGGAGATCCCGGTACATCTGCAATTTGGTGGAGGCCAGCGAGGAAGGTGCGACCTCTGTCGCCAGTTGGCGGGCATAGGCGTAGGTCGTGGTCATGAGGTCTTCCGGTGCCACCACCTGGTTGATCAGACCGAGCTGCGCGGCTTCCTCGGCGAGTACCACCCGGCTGGAGAGGAGGATGTCGGCCGCCCTGGTCACCCCGATGAGGCGGGGCAAGAGCCAGGACAGCCCGTACTCCGCTGGGAGCCCCAAACGTCCGTGGGAGGTGGTCAGTTTGGCGCCCCGGGCGGCGAAGCGGAGGTCGCAGAAGCAGGCCAGCACCAATCCCACCCCAGCCGCCGGCCCATTGATGGCCGCGATGATCGGCTTGGGGATGCCGAAGTGATAGGCGAAGTCGGCGTCGAACTCCGAGCGGACACCGTATCCAGGCATGGCCAGGTCGTCACCGACGCCGGCGTCGTAGCTCCCGCGTGCGACATGTCCCTCCAACGCCGTGGCATCGGCTCCGGCGCAGAAGCCTCGCCCCGACCCGGTGACCACGATGACCCGGACCGTCACGTCGTCGGCCGCCCGGGCCAAGAGGGCCCGGTATTCGGCGTGCATCCGCCCCGTCCAGGCGTTCAGCCGATCCGGACGGTGGAGCGTGATGGTGGCCGTGGCATCAGCAACCTGGTAGCGGGTGACCTTGAGGTCGTCCAACTCCATGTCAGTCGAGCGTGTGGTAGCGGTTGGTGACGACGGACCCTGGGTCCACCAACAGGTCGAACTCCACCTGGACGGGATGTCGCTCGGCCACGCGTGCGAAGGCCACGGCGTCGGGTTCGGTTGCCCACAGCGTCACCACCAACCAATTCTCTCCGCGACGCGCGGTGGTGCGGCGCATGAAACCAGGCTGATTGGGGATGAGGACACCCTGCAGGCGCCGGTCGGCGGCCAGAAATGATTCGTCGCTTGACGCAGGGGCCACGCGGAATGTCATGGTCTCGACTATCGCCATGCGCTCACGCCTGCACCAACATGACCGGGTTGCCTTCGGGGTCGATGATGCCGGCCAGAGTGGGTCCGCCGGGTACGTCGAAGGGCTCGGCCACGATGGTGGCTCCGAGCGTGACGGATTTCTCCAGCGATGACCGCAGATCTCCGACCTGTATGTACAACGTCACCCGGGAGGTGTCGCTCTGGCGAATGTGACCGCCCGGTCCGGGCTCGGGACCTCCGATCCCCGCCGGGATGTCCATGATGAAGCCGTCCCCGATCTTCCAGTTGAAGAGATCTGCATAGAAAGCGCGGAGGAGTCCGGGGTCCTTGGCCTCAATTTCCCAGTGCACGACAGGTCGCGCCCAATCCTCGGCCATGGAGCTCCTTCCTTCGGCCTCCGGCACACGATAGAGGGGTTGCCACGAGGTTCGACGTTCCGGTTACTTCACGACCACTCTCGGGTCGGGAGTACTGCGAATTCACAAAATTTTCCCCCCTTTTTCCCTCATTATGCGATGATTACGGGCAAGTGTGAGCCACGTGAGCGTCTAGGGACGGAGGGGGTCCTGTTTCGGGTAGCAAAACGCAGGATCTGACGTTGCGCGTTTCCAATGCCGCAACGGTGGGAAGGGGGAATCGTTGGCCCATTGGATAGTGGTGCTGACCAACATCAGTATGGTCGAGTTCGTCATACTCGCTGTGCTGGCCACGGTGCAGTGGTATCGACACCGAATTGTTGGAGCAGGCTGGGCTGCGCTCGCGTTCGCCCTGATTGCCGTGGTGGCAGTGACGAGCAAAGTCATCACCGACTTCGACCCACACCTGCTGCTCAACACCTGGTTCATCAAGGGACTCGTGGCAGGCATCTTCCTCATGCCCTACTGCTTCTTTCGCTTTGCGGCATGCTTTGCCAAGCCCCGCCGTTCGACGAGCTACCTGGCGATCGCGCTAACTGTTGGCATCCTCGTTTTCACCGCCTTCTTGCGCTACTTCCCCGCACCTGGCCAGCCGACACCTCCGGAATATCTGGCCTTCCGCCTTGCCTTCGTGGTGCAGTGGGGAGTCTTGTTCTCCTACGTCGTCTTCCGCCTGATGATGGCCGGCGCGGGATCCAGGACGATGGCGGCCAAACGGATGAGCCTGCTTGCCGTGGCGGTGGCCGGCCTCGACCTGCAGGTCATTGCGGCCGCGCTCGGCTTGTCCGGTCTCACCTATTCACTGATAAGCCAGGCGATCACCGTCGTCATGGGTGCCCTCTTCCTGGTGGCGCTGGTCGTCCCTTCGTTCCTACGGGTCTGGTGGCGCAAGGGCGAAGACGAAAAGTTCCGGCTGGCCGTGTCCGAATTGGTCTCGGTGGGCTCCTCCGGGGAGATGGCCTCAAGTCTGCTGCCTCACGTCTGCGGATTGGTCGGCGCTGCCGCGGCAGCTCTCATCGACGACAACGGTGTGATCGTGGCCCAATTCCCCACTGCGGACGACGCCGATGCCGAGCACGGGTGGAGTGCCAGCGACGGTGCGAGTTCCGAACGTAGGGGCCTGGTCAGCGTGAGGACGCGCTTCGGTCCGGCCCACCAATTGGTCGTCCGGGTCAGCCCCTACATGCCCTATTTCGGCAAGGACGAGCTGCGCAAACTCGACGAGTTGGCGGACATGGTCGGGCTGGCCATGGAGCGCTTCGAGCTGGCCGAAAAGATGGTCCACCTGGCGCACCATGACCTCCTCACCGGCTTGCCCAACCGCGGCCTGTTCATGGAGCGCCTGACCGAAGCCGTCGGCTACGTCGGGCGGCGCTCCAACGCCCTGGCGGTGATGTACATCGACCTTGATCGTTTCAAGTTGGTCAACGACCGCATCGACCACGCGGCCGGAGATGCTGTGCTTGTTGAGGTGAGTCGCAGGTTAGCTGGCGTCTTGCGGGCCACCGACACCGCCGCCCGAGTCGGTGGTGACGAGTTTGTCGCCTTCGCCGAGGTCGAAAACGAAAACGGGGGCGTGGAGGTGGCAGAACGAATCCGCCAGATCATCTGTTCTCCCATGTGCATTGACGATCGCGAAATGTCGGTGACCGCCAGCATTGGATTGGTAGTCACCCGCAAGAGCACCGATGAACCGATCAACTTGCTGGGCGACGCCGACCGGGCCATGTACCTGGCCAAGAACACGGGACGTGACCACATCCAGCTCTTCACCGGCCACATCCGAGACCACGCCGTCGAACGGATGACTCTCGAGCGTGAATTGGACCTCGCCGTTCTCGAGGGTCTGCTCACGTTGGACTATCAGCCGATCTTCAATTTGGCCGACGGCATCGCAGTCGGCGTGGAGGCGCTGGTGCGCTGGCCGCACCCCCAGCGCGGATTGCTCTTGGGCAGCACCTTCGTTCCCGTGGCTGAGGGGTCGGGACTCATCGTGTCCCTGGGTACCTGGGTACTCAATGAGGCGTGCCGGCAGGCGGCGGCCTGGTTGCGGACGAATCCGGGTCTGGAACCCTTCGCGTTGTGGGTGAACAAGTCGGCCGGCGAGTTCCACCGAACCGACCTGGTCCGATCGGTCATGGACATCCTCGCCCTCCATGGTCTGTCTCCGTCCCGGCTCGGGATCGAAGTCTCCGAGAGCGTGTTCATGGCCGACACGGAGCGCCTGCGGACGACCACCGGAGAACTCAGGGCGAGAGGGGTCTCAATCGCCATCGACAACTTCGGTACCGGATTCTCCTCACTCGGCTACCTGGAGCGTTTCCCCATCGACATCTTGAAGATCGACCGTTCCTTTGTGCAGGGCATCGGGAGCGAACCGGGCACGACCCTGGTCACCGCATGTTTGGCCATGGCCCAATCCCTCGGCATCACCACGGTGGCTGAAGGGGTGGAATCACGCGAACAGGGTGCATGGCTCAACCAGGCCGGATGCGACTTGGCGCAGGGGTTCGCCTACGGCCGCCCCATGAGTGCCGACGAGGCTCTCAAGGTGCTTGTTGACTCGCGGACGAGCACAAGCCCACGGGAAGCTCCAGGCGAACTGCTCGCGCACAGAAGGGCTGGCGTCTCCGGCAGTCATGGGGCCGGCATCAGCCCTCGCGCAGGCTGAGTTCCTTGCGGTAGACCCGGGCCGGCCCGAGAGACGCCAGCTTGGACGCGATGTCGGTGAAGACGAGCGCAGTGTCGCTCTCCGGGTCGACCGCCACAATCGGACGGCCCTCATCTCCCCCCAGACGGACGGCATTGACCAGGGGCACCTGGCCCAGGAGGGGCACACCAAGGTCGGCGGCCAAGGTCTGGCCACCGCCGGCACCGAACAACTCATACCTCCTCCCGTCATCGCCGGTGAACCAGCTCATGTTCTCGACCACACCGCGCACGGACAATTTGAGGCGGCGCGCCGCGAACGCCGAGCGCTGGGCCACTCTCTGGGCTGCCGGTTGCGGGGTGGTGACCACGATAATTTCCGCCTTGGGCATGACCTGGGCCAGCGTCAGGGCGACGTCTCCGGTGCCGGGGGGCATGTCCACCAACACAAAGTCCGGCCGTCCCCAATAGGCATCGGTCAAGAACTGCTGAATCGCCTTATGGAGCATGGGCCCTCTCCAGATGACGGGCTGATCATCCGGCACGAAGTACCCCATGGAGAGGCACTTGACCCCATGGGCCGACGTGGGGATGACCACATCACCGAGGATGATCGGGTCGTGATCGGTGCCGAGCATTTTCGGGGCGGAGAAGCCGTACACGTCGGCATCGAGCAAACCAACACTGTGACCGGACTCCGCCAAGGCAATGGCGAGGTTCACCGTGACGGTTGACTTGCCCACACCACCCTTACCCGAAGAGACCCCGATGACACGCGTCGTCGAATCGGGTAGGAGGAAGGCGGCGGCGGCCCCGTCTCCGCCATGGGCATGACCGTGGCCGTCGTGCCCACCTTCGGCTGCCGCATCAGGCGAGGCCGCCCCGAGCATCTCGGTGCGCAGGATGACCCGTAGGGCAGCCCTCTCCTCGTCGGTCATGACGGTGAGATCGAACTCAATCTCCTCGACTCCGGGCACTGATCCGGCCACCCGGTGGATCTCATCAGCGAGCTCATCCGAGCCGGGCCAGGCGGCCACTGGCAGTGCCACTTCGATGCGGACTCGCCGCCGGCGTGACGTCACCTCACGGAGGAGTCCGATCTGGCCCAACGGAAGTCCCAGCTCCGGCTCGATGATGGCGCTCAGTGCTGCTTCGAGCTGCACCTGGTCTACCGCCATGCACTCCCTCGTCTTGGTCGGGGTCCGGAACAGCCTCTCCATGTGCTGCGGGCGCGAGTCCTCGCGTCACCCCAGCTGGAAGCGCCGATCCCTCGGTAGACTAGCGATCGTGAGCACCATGCCGATCACGCGTGAGCCTGAACAGGCCCTAGGTGCCGCTGGACGCGGCCCCGATGACGGCCAGTTCAGCGCGGCCGTCGCCGCCGTGTCGGCGGCCTTCGGAGATCCCACCAGGCGGGACATATTCCTCCACGTACGGGCTGCACCGGGCGTGACGGCGACCGAGGTGGCCACGACCTTCTCCCTGCACCCGAACGTGGCACGCCATCACCTGCAGCGGCTGGTGGACGGTGGGTACCTGCGAGTTGAGTCAGGGCGCAAGGCCGCGGGAGCTGGCCGCCCCTCCAAGCAGTTCTTTGCCGTCGAGGAGGACCTCACCCTCGGACTCATGCAGCGCCGTGATGACCTCCTCATGCGTCTTCTCGGGGAGGCCATGCAGCGCTTGGGTCCCGAGGAGGCGGAGAGGATGGCCGCACACGTCGGCGAGGAATACGGCCGATCGCTGGCCTCACGAATGACCGCCACCGAGGGGCAGCGCACCGTGCGCGCCGCCATGCATGTGGTGGCCGAGACCTTGACTGCCCATGGCTTTGCCGCGCATGCCGAAGATCGCGGCGAGACCACCGCGGTCATTGCCGAACAGTGCCCCTTTGGCGATGCCAGTCACACCAATCCGGTGTTGTGCGCCGTTGACCGTGGCATGGTCAAAGGGTTGCTTTCCGGATTGTGCGGGAGAGCATCGGAGCAGGCGCTCCCGGTGATCCTCTCCTCACGGGCGCGGGGCGACGCCGCCTGTACCGCCTCCGCCTGAGCCATCACCGTGCGGCGTGCCTATCTTGACCATGCCAGCACGACGTCGACGCGGCCCGAAGCATTGGCGGCCCTGCACCACTGGGCATCGCTCCCAGCGGCCGATCCGGGCCGCTTGCACGAGGAAGGGCGTGTGGTGCGCGACGCGCTCGAGGAGTCACGCCACCAGGTGGCGGCTCTGGTCGGCGTCACCCCGCGCGAAATTGTCTTTACCTCTGGGGCCACGGAAGCCATCAACGCGGCGGTGTGGGGCGCCACCCGGCGTCAACCGGGCGCGCCGATACTCTGCGCCGAAGTGGAGCACTCCTCCGTACGCGACGCCTCCATGCGTGCCGCGCCGGTCGAGACGATTCCGGTTGATGGCAACGGTCGAATCAGGCTCGACGTGCTTGAGGCGCGACTCAAGTCGACCTCACTGCCGGTGCCCGGATTGGTGCACTGCCAGTGGGCCAACCATGAGGTGGGGACACTGCAGCCGGTGCACCACGTCGTGGACCTCTGCCGCGCCGCCGGCGTCGTGGTACACGTTGACGCAGCCGCTGCCTGCGGGCATGTTGCCATCGACGTGACAGCTCTCGGCGCCGACCTGGTGAGCCTGAGCGCCCACAAGTTCGGGGGTCTTCCGGGGGCCGGGGCGCTGGTGATCCGCCGAGGCAGCAGATTCGAGCCCTTCATCGTGGGAGGTGAGCAGGAGCGAGCTCGGCGGGCTGGGCTGGAGGCATTGCCCGCTCTTCTGGCCTTCGGTGCCGCCGCTGCCGCATTGGCGGCCGATGACCAACTGATCCTGCGCACCGAGGGGGAGACGGCACGCCGCCAGATCCAGGCCGTCGCCGCCGGGGCGTGCGCCATTGAAGGAGTCGAGGTGGTCGGCCCTTCTGCCGCCAAGGACCGGCTGCCTCATCTGATCTGCCTTGGCGTCCAAGGGGTTGAGGCGGAGCCGGTACTCATCGGCCTCGATCGATCCGGTGTCGCGGTCCACTCCGGTTCGGCCTGCTCCTCCGAAAGCATTGAACCGTCGCCGGTACTTCAGGCCATGGGGGTAGATCCGAGCCATTCCCTTCGCGTCAGCGTGGGTTGGATGACCACCGATGACGACATTGCCGTCTTTGGCCAAACCTTCACCGACGTGGTGGCGGGGCTGAGAGCGCTACGGGGCTGAGGTGGTCGTGGTGGCGGCGGTCGTGGTCGGTGCGACGAAGGCGGAAGGGAGTGGAACTCCAGCTGATTTGTAGGCGCCTTCCACCGTTGGGGCGATATAGAGCACGAGAGGCGGCGGCGGATCATCGAGCACAAAAATGTTGAATTGCGTGACCGCCGCCGTGTAATTGCCATCTTGATTCAGCAGGATCAACCCCAAAAAGAGATGACCCCCATAGTACGAGGGCGTCAACTTCACCTCCCTCTCAACCTCCTTGCGCCCGGCCGCCGTGACCGTCGGGATCTGCGCGGAGAATCCGGTGTTCCAAGTCAGCCATCCGGCAGCGGCCATGGCGACGGGATTTGAAGGATCCTCCGAGAGCACCTTGTTATAGAGCTTGAGGGCAGCCAGCGTGTCGTGTGAGTTATTGAGCGTCTGTGCCTGGGCCAACTGCCCTTCAATCAACGATGCCTGGGACAACGTGATGCCCCCGGACGACGCCTGGCCGGGCTGGCGGGCCTGTCGGGCGTGGGTCACCAGAATCACCGCACCGGCCGCAATCAGGAAACAGACCGCCACGATCGCCATGCGCCGCCATCCAGGCATGGACCGAACTCGCATGACTGGGGGCCGCTGGTGCGCTTCAATTCCGTCGGCCGGAGGGCCCAAGGCCTCGAGTTCTGCCTCAACCTCGGCCAGCCTCTTCCGATCCCGCACCACGAGAACCCTTCGGTCGGCTTCGGAGAGGTCGCCCGCCGCATGCTCAAGGACGGCATCATAGATTGATCGCTGAAGAAAGTTGCGCTCGTCAGTGAGGCGCCACCGGGTGTCCCGGGCATCCCGGGCATCCCGGGCATCCGCCTCGCCTTTGTCATCAATGGGTCGATTGTCCACCGTCATGACGTGTCCAGTATCCCTCGCAATGCCGCAAACTGCCGGGACCGGCGCCAGAAGACCACCGCGACAACCACGAGGGCTCCCACACCCAGCAGGATTGGGATGATCCAGATCACAGGGATCCCGGCAGAACGGGGTGGCACAAGCAAGATGGAGGCGCCGTACTGGGAGACGAGCGTCTGTTCAATCTGGCCCGCTGAACGGCCTTCGGCCACCCCTCGTTCGATCTGATGCCGCACCGCCAGCGCGGTGGACTGGTCAGACTGTGCCACGGACACATCGAGGCAGGATGGGCAGCGGACGTCGGCCTCAATGGCGGCCGCTCGTTGGGCCGGTGTTTCGGCCGACCCGTGAAGGATCCCACTGCCGATCACGAGTGCCATGGTCAGAATGATGAAAGGAGACACCCGGACCACAACCGACCACCGAGCGGACTGGTCAGCCATGAGCGATGGCCATCCGAGCGGAATGCAAGAGCGCGTCGAGATTCGCTTGGGTCGCCGGCCCGATGATCGGATTGACCGATACCCGTCCGGAAGGATCAATCACGAACGTGGTGGGTGGATCTGATACGCCGTACTCCTCCGCGATCCGCCCCCCCGGGTCACTCACCGCCGGCCACGTGGCACCCTGTGCCTTGAGGAATTGCCGAGCCGAAGATGTCTGATCGTGGAACACCACGCTCAACAGTTCGGCTCCTCCACTTCGGTGGAGTTGGCTGTACTCAAAGGTGATGAGGTCGGGAGCTTCCTGCTGACAGGGCACACACCAGCTGGCAAAGAAGTTGACGAGCACGTAGTGACCCCGCAGCGCCGAAAGGGAGACCATCGTATCGGTGCGCAGGTCGGTGCCGGAGAGTTGGGGGGCCATGTGACCGAGGAGCGGACTCTCGATTTGCGTCGCTTCCTGCGGCGTACGCGTGGCCAGGACCACAGCGACGCCGACCAGTGCGAGCAGCACTGCCAGCGCCACCCAACGTGTCGTGTGGCGACGTGTGCCGCGGCGCGTCATGCGTTGGGGGCGCCGCTTCCGACCACCACGCCCGCGGTGCGTCGTGCGCCGTCCACCGGCTCAAATGAATCGGGGTCAGACCCGGTCACCATCTGCGATGGAGCCGATGCCGGGTCTGTGACCCGGCGTCGTGTCCCCGGCACGAGAGCCAAGAGGCCACCCAGGCCGATCAACAGGCCACCGGCCCACAACCACGCCAGCAAGGGCTCGATCACCACGCCGATGGCCACCGATCCCGCCGGGAGATCTGTGATCGGTTGGTTGCCCGATGAGGCGCCGATACCGCCCACGGCGTCGAAGGTCAGGTACACGTCACCAAGAACGCCAGAATCGATGGCCGGGGTACCCACCGTCGAGAGCGCACTCCCGAAATTGGTCGTCGCCGGTGCGAACACACCTCCCCCGTCGACCTTGATCAGCGCCTGGTCGGCCCGCTGCGACGGAGACGTCACGGTGCGCAGGCCTTCGAACTCGAATCGATGCCCATCAAATGAGATGACCGCTCCCTTGTGCAGGGCCAGTTCCGTCTGCTGGCGGTAGGTGGTGGCGGCGATCACCCCCACTGCGAGCACCACCACCCCAAGATGCACGATCATGCCGCCATTGGCCCGGCCCACCAGGCCGCGCCACCATCCGACGTGGCGAGCACGGGCAGCGATGACCGAGAGCACCAGGGCGCGCGCCGCGGTGGCGGCCGCCACAGCTCCCAGTCCGAAACCGATCAACGGCGCCAGTCCCCGCAAGCCGAACGCAACGCAGGCGACGACGGTGAGCACGCCCACCCAGATCGGGATGCCCAAGCGTTGCCACAAGATGGTGCCGCTGATCTTGCGCCAGCTGAGCACCGGAGCCACGGCCATGAGGAAGAGCAGGGCCAATCCCACCGGCACGGCGACTGTATTGAAAAAGGGAGCGCCCACGGTCACCTGTTGCTGGGTGATCGCCTCGTAGAGCAGGGGGTACACCGTGCCGAGCAGTACCACGAAGGCGAAGCCAACGAAGAGAACGTTGTTGAGAAGAAAGGCACCTTCTCGGCCGAGCGGGGCATCGATGCCTCCCGGCGAGCGCAGCCGATCGCCGCGCCAGGCGATCAGCCCGAAGCCCGACACGATCACCACGAAGAAGAAGGTGATGAGGATGGGTCCGAGCGACGACTGCGAGAAGGCATGCACCGAATTGATGACACCGGATCGGGTGAGGAATGTGCCCAGGATGGTCAGGGCGAAGATGGACACCGACAACGAGAGGTTCCAGACCCGCATGAGACCGCGCCGTTCCTGGACCAGCACCGAGTGCAGGTACGCCGTGCCACACAGCCAAGGGAGCAAGGCGGCGTTCTCCACCGGGTCCCAGCCCCAGAACCCGCCCCACCCGAGGACCTGGTAGGACCACCAGGCACCGAGCACGATGCCGACCGAGAGAAAGGTCCAGGCGACCAGCGTCCAACGCCGGCACTCAATCTGCCAGCGATCGCCCACCCGCCCGGTGGCCAACATGCCGATGGCGAAGGCAAACGGGACGGTGAACCCGACAAAACCGGTGTAGAGGAGCGGCGGGTGGATCGCCACCAAGAAGTTGTCCTGGAGGAGCGAGTTCGGACCCAGACCGGCCGTCACGTTGTGCGTGGTCACGAACGGATTAGCTGGACCAAGCATCAGCCCGAAGAAGAAAGCCGACACCACGTATAGAACGAGGGTGGCCCACTTGACGACGGGGTCGGAGGCCAGGCGGCGATAGCGCCAGACGAAGATCGTGGAGAACACCGCCAGCACGAGGCCCCACAACAGGATCGATCCGGCCAGGGCCGACCACATACCGGTCACCGAGTACAGCAGTGGGGTGACCGAACTGTTGTTCTCGGCTACGTAGACCAGCGAGAAGTCGTGGGTGACGAGCCCGTGCTCCATGGCACCCGTGGCCACGAGTGCCCCGATCAACAACACCGGCGCCAACGTTCTGGCGTCGCCCACGACTCCGACCCCCTGACCGGGAGGGACATCGATGGCCAAACCCGGGCGCGGCGACCGGATCAAGTCGACGATGATGACGATCGCTCCGACGACACTGGCCGTGAACGCCAACCAGACGCCGATGGTCCCCATCGTGGCGTCTGCCATCAGCGCACGGACCCGTTCTTCGCCGTCACGCGGGTCGGATAGCGGGCGATGTAGTTGGCCGAGTGCTTCACCAGGATGGAATTGGAGGCGAAGTCGTCCGAGGTGGTAGAGGTGAAGTGCCCGACGAGGACAACCGGTATGCCGGATTGAAAGAGTTGCGGCGGGCTGCCGGTATTGACGACCCGCACCACATGGTCACCCTCGGAGATGCTGAAGTTGGCGCCCACCGACGTCGAGCGGATTGTCCCGGGCACGACATTCCCTTCCAGGCGGAAGGTCGTGGTGCCCAAGGAGCCCCGGTGGGCGAAGGCCTGATCCACCGTGTCGAAGTAGTTGAGAGAGCTGCCGAGGCCTTCGATCAGCAAGAATACGAAGGCGGCGATGAGCACCGCGCCCACCAGCCACAACCGTCCGCGGTGCCGGTCCCGGAGCATCGGGAGCGCGGGCCCGCCGGGCACTCCGGTGCTGGCACGAGTGGCAGTCGGGGTCGATCCAGTTGACAGGTCGGTCACGGTCTTTCGCCGGGGGCGACGACGTCGGCGCCATCGGCCGTTCGAGACGCCGTGAGGGCACGCTCCCAGCGTCGTCGGCGCAGGACGAGCCCGACGCCATAGGTGAACAGACCCACCAGGGCGGCCGCGTAGCCCGCATCCACATACCTCATGGGGTCTCCCCGCCTGGACGTCCACGTCCAGCGCTCCCGACCCCAGCCAGTTCCGTTCCCTCACTCCAGCGCTCGACCAGCGAGACCTCAAGCTCCTGGTCGCCCACCATGTCCTGCAGCACCTCAATGCGGTAGCGGACGCCGAGGAGCCACACAAAGATGAGTGAGAAGGCAATGAAGCCGAGCAGCAATGTCCAGGCCATGGAGCCGTGGACATGGAGATGGAAGCCCGGGTCCAGCACAGTGCCCGTCTGGTGCAGGGTCTGCCACCAGTCGACGGAGAAATGGACGATGGGGACATCGACGGCGACCAGGAGGGCGGCGACGGCACAACGCCGGGCCCGGACGGCGACGTCGGCCGGGACGCGGCGCAAGGCCAGGTAGCCCAGCTCAAGCAGCAGCAGCAGCGCGGTGGAGGTGAGCCGGGCGTCCCAGGTCCACCAGGCCCCCCAGGCCGGGCGTCCCCACAATGATCCGGTGATGAGCGTCAGGGCGGAGAAGACGGCGCCCACTTCGACTGCTGCCGCGGCCAGGCGGTCCCAGAACAACGACCGGGTGCGCGGCCAGAGGTACAGAAGGCTTCCCGCCGCGGCGACGCTCCCGGCCCAGTACAGCGCCACGGTGGCCAGGGGTGGGTGGATGTAGAGCAAACGGGCCAGGTTCCCCTGGGTGACGTCGGGCGGGGTGATCCACAGGCCGAGCCACACCGTGCCGGCAACGGCGACCACCCCGAGAAGGCCGACCACGCTGAGCCAGCGAGGGCGGGAGACGGTGGCAACGGCCATCATGCCGCTTCCTGGAGCGGGCCATAGAACACGGTGCCGACGACGAGATAGATCACGGCGAAGGGAATGAGGATGCGCAGCCATTGGGCCCCCGAACCGGCGTGGCTGCTGAGCGCCGCCTGCCACGCTTTCGAACCGGCCAACAGGACGGGTGCCAGCACTGGCAAGACCAGTATCGGCAGCAGCGTCTCACGTACCCGCAGTCCGGCCGAGAGCGCACCGTAGAGGACCCCGGCACAGGCCAGGCCGACGGTGGCCGCCACGGTGGCGGCGATTGCCAGCCACACCACATGCACCCGCACATCAAAGAGAACGGTCATGCCGGCCCACAGCACGATCTGGAGGACCAGGAGTTGGAGGCCGACGGCGGCGGCCTTTCCCAGGAAGATCCCGCCCGGGTCGATGCCTGAGAGGCGGAGCCCGTCGCGGGTACCTTCCCCGGATTCAATGGCCACGCTCCGTTGCACGGTCAGCACGGTGGAGAACAGGACGGCGATCCAGAAGATACCCGGCGCGGCGTGGCGCAACGGCGCCACCCCGGGACCGACGGCAAAGGCCAGCAGCACGAGGACCAGGACGGCGAAGGGGACCACCTGCCACAAGGCAACCCGGGAACGAGCCTCGATGCGCAGGTCCTTCCGGGCCACCAGGAGCGCGTCATGCCACATGCGACGCACCTCTGGAATCCGGTGCGGGCGCCGACGCTGCCGCGGGTACCGCGCTCAGCATCGCCCGACGCCCTCCGTGCTCCTCACCGGTGACCCGGCCACCCGTCATGGTGACGACGCGATCGGTCAGGGGAACCGAGAGCTGGGGTTCATGGGACGAGAGCAGCACTGCTGCACCATCCGTCGCCGCTTCGGCGATCAGATCTCCGAGGAGGGAGCGGGCGGGGGCGTCGAGGCCGGCGTGAGGCTCATCGAGCAGCCACAGGGCCGGCCGGCGCGCCAGGAGCGCGGCCAGGGCCACCCGGCGCCGCTGCCCGGCCGAGAGGCGCCCGGTGGGGGTGGTGCGCAGGCGACCGACCAGGCCCAGGCGTTCCAAGGCCGCGTTCCCACGTTCGTCGGACCGACCGAGGGATCGGATGGCGAAGCGGACGTTCTCCGCCGCACTGAGGTCGTCGTAGAGCGGGGCGGCATGGCCCAGGAGGCCGACGTGGCGGCGGATGGTGGTGTGGTCGGTGAGGAGATCGACCCCCAGCACGGTGGCTTCCCCCGCCGTGACCGGCAAAAGTCCTGCACAGGCGCGCAGGAGACTGGTCTTGCCGGCTCCGTTGGGGCCGACCACCACCATGACCTCACCGGCGTCCAGACAGAGATCGACCCCGGCAAGGGCGGGGAAGCGGCCGGCGAGAGCGACGGCGGCGCGGAGTTGGACGACAGGGGCCATGGCCT
>PNAT01000147.1 GCA_003169675.1 Acidimicrobiaceae bacterium | reverse complement strand
CATTCTTGTTGACAGGTTCCGGACTCCCGACCCGTGAAGCACCCCACCATTACGCTGGGTTCGTGGTGATCCTCGGCGTGGCGATCGGTTTGGTGGCGGGCCTGGCGTTGGGCCTGGTGTGGCATGTGGTGAGGCATGCCGATGTGACCAGCGCAGCGCGGATCGCTGAAGGCCGCTTGTCCGATGCCCAAGCCGCCCTCTCTCAGGTCACGGTCCAGCTGGGGGCGGCCACGGCCGCCGCCGCCGAGGCGGACACGGCGCGTGCGGTGCTCGCTTCGGAATTGGCGTCGTTGCTGAGGTCCGAGGAGGACATCCGGGCCCGTGCGCAGGAAGAGCGCCAGCGCCTGGTCGGGACCTTCGCCGAGCTGTCGGCGGAGGCCTTGCAGAAGAACAATGAGCAGTTCCTGGCCCTGGCTGACACCAAGTTCAGCCAAGCCCAGACGGCCGCCCAGGGCGACCTGACCCAGCGTCACGCGGCCATCGCCCAACTGCTGGGCCCCCTGAGCGAGACGCTGGTCCGCTACGAGCTCGGGCTCAAGCAAATTGAGCTTGAGCGCAAGGGTGCCTACGAGGGGTTGAGCGAGAAGGTGGCGCAGCTGAACCAGGGGAACGAGCAGCTGCAGAAGGAGACACGCAATCTGGTGACCGCCCTCCGCTCTCCGCAGACCCGGGGCCGCTGGGGAGAGATCCAGCTGCGCCGCGTGGTCGAGATGGCCGGGATGCTCGAGCACTGCGACTTCGACGAACAGGTGTCCACGACCACCGATGACGGGCGCCTGCGGCCCGACATGCTGGTGCACATGCCCGGTGGTCGGGACATGGTGGTCGACGCCAAGGTCCCACTTGACGCCTTTCTCAAACTCGTCGACGCCGACGACGACGAAGAGCGGACTCTCTTCCAGGCCGCGCATGCCCGACAGCTGCGCTCCCATGTGGACCAACTTTCCAAGAAGGAGTACTGGAAACAGTTCGATCGATCGCCCCAACAGGTCGTGGCTTTCATTCCGGGTGATCAGTTGCTGTCTGCCGCGTATGAATCCGACCCGACACTGCAGGAGCACGCCATGTCCAACGGTGTCCTCCTCACCACGCCGACCATGCTGATCGCGCTTTTGCGTACGGTCGCCTTCGGTTGGCAGCAGGAGACCTTGGCCGAGAGCGCCCGGGAGGTGCAGAAGCTTGGGGCCGAGCTCTACGAGCGCCTCCGCTCCATGACCACCCACATGCAGACACTTGAGCGCAGCCTCACCAACAGTGTCGAGGCCTACAACCGTGCCGTTGGATCGCTCGAGTCGCGCGTCCTGGTGACTGCTCGCAAGTTCCCCGCGCTTGGGGTGCTGGGGAGCGAGTCAGCAGAGATCGGTGAATTGACACCCATTGAGGCGGCACCGCGCCTGCTCCAAGCCGTTGAATTCGTGGGCGACGAAGATCTCCCGGCCACTCCTCCGGCATTGCCCGAGGGTGGTACCGCAATGAATTTGTGACGGCTGAGGCACGGATACCCGTGTGCGCAGGCGCGTTCCTTTAGGCTGTACCGATACCCTCACGGCCCTGCCGTACTTGGAAATTCCACCTCCACACAGGTTGTCATCAGGTTTGTGACCGATGATTCCGGTATCCGAAGGCCCCGCAGAGCGCGGCAGAGCCAGCGAGACAAGGACGAACATGAAGATTCTGGTACTTGGCGGTGATGGGTACCTGGGCTGGCCCACGGCCCTCCACCTTTCCGGACGCGGGCATGACATCACGGTGGTGGACAACCTGGTGCGGCGCGCTTACGACCGCGAAATGGGAGTCGAGAGTCTTGTTCCCATCGCCACACTGGGTGACAGGGTGCGGAAGTGGGAAGAGATCTCAGGGCACGCGGTCAAGGTGCAGGTCGGCGACCTCACTGACGCTGCTTTCATTTACGCCGTGGTCGCTGAATGTGAGCCCGAGGCGATTGTGCACTTCGGTGAGCAGCGCTCGGCTCCGTATTCCATGATTGACCGGGAGCATGCCGTCTACACGCAGGTCAACAACGTGGTGGGCACACTCAATCTCATGTACGCCATTGCCGAAACGGATCCGTCCATTCATCTGGTCAAGTTGGGGACCATGGGTGAGTACGGCTACCCCAACATCGATATTGAAGAGGGCTTCATTGAGATCACCCACAAAGGGCGGACCGATGTCCTGCCTTACCCTAAGCAGCCGGGTTCCTTCTACCATCTGTCCAAGGTGCATGACAGCGCCAACATGATGTTCGCCTGCCGGGTCTGGGGCTTGCGCGCCACCGATCTGAATCAGGGCATCGTCTATGGGCAGTCGACCATTGAGACCGACCTCGACCCCGTGTTGGCCACCCGCTTCGACTATGACGCGGTCTTTGGCACGGTCTTGAACCGCTTTTGCGTGCAGGCCGTTACGGGCCATCCCCTCACCGTCTACGGCGCCGGCGGTCAGACACGGGGCATGTTGCACATACGCGACACGCTGGCCTGTGTCACCTTGGCCCTTGAGAACCCAGCCGAGCGCAGCGAGTTCCGGGTGTTCAACCAATTCACCGAGTCATTCTCTGTTCGGCAGATGGCCGAGATGGTGCAGCGGGTCTGCCCCACGCCGGTGGACATCGCAGAGGGACTCAACAATCCTCGCGTCGAGCACGAGGAGCATTACTTTCACGCCGCCAATACCAAGTTGCGCGATTTGGGGCTCCAGCCCCACCTATTGGACGATGGCGTCATCACAGGGATGATGGAGTTGGTGGAGCGGCATCGTGGCCGGGTCGATCTCAACGCCATTGCACCCACGGTGGAGTGGCGCTCCAGTTCCAGCATTCTCAAGACGGCCAGCCCTTCGTCTGACGCCTCATTTCTGGCCGTCTGAACACGGCGGTAGCCTGGCGTGGCGATGCTGCCACTGATGCCACGCCGGCGCTCGCGCCGCCGGTCAGTATCTGGGCGCGTCGTCCTCCTGGTCGCCACCATCGTGGTCTTCGGCCTGCTCGTCGGGGGATTGACCCAGATCTCTCGGCAGTCGCATGCCTATGACGCCACCAGCAATCGCTCCCTGGCTGCCCAAGGGGCCGAGGTGGCGGACCAGTCGAACGCCACGGCCATTCAATTGCGACGTCTGATGTCCGGGCTGCAGACCCTGGATCGACCCACGCTCCAATCCGATCTCGACGAAGTGGTGCAGGGGGCCGCCGATGAATCCGCCCGGGCCAGCCGCGCTTCCAGTTCGCTGGGGGCCGACTTCGCTGCCGTCTTCCTCGACCGGGCCCACGCCACGAGCGAGCTGCGGGCTGCCATCGACGGCCTCCTGGGCATGCACCCGCTCCCGGTGGCCGACATGCCCGCCACCAGTGGCACGGGAGCCTCGACGCCCACGCTGCTTTCCTCCACCGAAGCCACCAATCGCATCGCGGCCGCCGGCTCCTTGCTGGCTCGGTCCGATCAGGAATACCAGTCGTTGCGCCAAGCCCTGGCCCATTCGTATGGCCACGCCCATCTCCCGCCTTCGGTGTGGGTCACCGACGCCCAGGTCTGGCAGGTCGGCTCGGTGGCGACCCAGGTCGACCTGGCTTCGTTGTCACCGTCTCTGGCCGCCACCCACGACCTGGTGCTCCGGACCGTGCGCCTGTCCCCTCCGGCACTGCCGACGGCCAGCGGATCGCCGACGGGTCCCTCGGTGCTCTCCCCGACGACCAGTGTCAGCGTGGCGGTCGTCATTTCCAATCTGGGCTCCGTCGATGAGCCGCACGCATCGGTGCAGTTCTCACTCACGCCCCAGCCCTCCGGGGGCACCGTGACCCTAGTCAGGACGGCCGCCATTGCCTCCGGTGGGTCCGTCACTCTGGGCACGGTCAGCTTCGCCGTTACGCCCGGCATGGCCTACCTGCTCATCATCTCGGTCGTCGTCCCGGTGGCTCAAACCTCGCTGGACGGGACGAGCCTGCAAAAAGCACTGGAGATCGCCCCCGGGACGTAGCCGGGAGGGCGCGCCCACGGTGCGATCGGAGCAATTCCGCCGCGTGTCGACCGCAGTCCAATTCGGGTCATAGGATCGGGGTGAACCCAAGCAGGAATGGGAGGGGTTACCCCAGTGGCCGAGAGCATCACGATTACCGACAATCGAAATGGCGAGACCATTGAGATTCCGATCGTCAACGGCGGGGTGGCAGCTGATGAATGGGCCAAGCTCCTCCCCGGGGTCTGGTTCTACGACCCCGGCTTCATGTCCACCGCAGCCTGCGAGAGCGCGGTGACCTACCTCGACGGCGATGTCGGCATTCTGCGCTACCGCGGCTACCCCATTGAGCAGTTGGCCAAGCACTCAACCTATCTTGAGGTGGCGTATCTCCTCCTGCACGGGGAGCTCCCGACCGCAGTACAGTTCGAGTCCTGGCGTCACGAGATCACCTATCACACGTTCATACATGAAAACGTGCGCAAACGATTCTTGGATGGTTTCCACTACGACGCGCACCCAATGGGCATGCTGGTCTCCGCCGTCGCCGCCCTGTCGACCTTCTACCTCGACGCCAAGGACATCTTCGACCCCGAATCGCGGAACAAGCAGATCATCCGCCTGATCGCCAAGATGCCCACGTTGGCGGCTGCGGCCCACCGCTTCAGCGTAGGTATGCCCTTCGTCTACCCCGACAACTCGCTCGATTTCGCCGGCAATTTCCTTTCCATGTTGTGGAAGGTGGCCGAGCCCCGATTCGAAGCCGACCCGGTCCTGACCCGGGCCCTTGACATCTTGTTCATCCTGCACGCGGACCATGAGCAGAACTGCTCGACCACCGCCATGCGCATCGTGGGCTCGTCGCACTCTGACCCTTACTCAGCGACTGCCGCCGCGGCGGCCGCTCTCTACGGGCCACGTCACGGGGGAGCCAACGAGGCCGTCATCCGCATGCTGACCGAAATTGGGAGCATCGAGAACGTCCCCGATTTCATCGCCACGGTGAAGTCCGGACAAAGCGGGCAGCGGCTGCAGGGCTTCGGACACCGGGTCTACAAGAGCTACGACCCCCGGGCCACGATCATCAAGGAGACCGCTGACGAGGTCTTCAAGGTCACGGGAAAGAACCCCCTTCTCGATATCGCCCTCAAGCTCGAGGAGATCGCCCTCAGCGACGAGTACTTCACCTCGCGCCGCCTCTACCCCAACGTTGACTTCTACTCCGGACTCATCTACCAGGCCATGGGGTTCCCGCTGGAGATGTTCACCGTCCTCTTCTCCATCCCCCGCACCTCGGGTTGGCTGGCCCACTGGCAGGAGAT
>PNAT01000199.1 GCA_003169675.1 Acidimicrobiaceae bacterium | reverse complement strand
TCCTGGTGGGCACCGGGAGCGAGGTCCAGCACTGCCTGGGGGCGGCGTCCACGCTGGCTGCCCAGGGGGTGGCGGCCCGGGTGGTCTCCCTGCCGTGCTGGGAGTGGTTCGAGGAGCAAACGGACGGCTACCGGGCGGGCGTCTTCCCGGCCGGGGTCCCCGTGCTCAGTATCGAGGCCGGCTCGACCTTCGGCTGGAGCCGCTACGCCGACGATTCCATCGGGCTGGACCGTTTCGGTGCCTCGGCGCCCGGTGCCGTGGCCATGGAAGAGTTCGGGTTCACGGCGGCCCACGTGGTCGAGCGGGCCCAGGCGCTGTTGGCCCAGTCAGCAAAGCGAACAAGGGAGCAACGCATATGACCCGTCTCCATGATCTTTACGACATCGGCGGCCAGAGCCCCTGGCTGGACAACTTGCGCCGCGACTGGCTCGAGAGCGGCCAGCTGGCCGAGCTGGTCAGCATGGGCGTGCGCGGCATCACGTCGAATCCGACCATCTTCGCCAACGCCATCAGCGGCCAGGACACCTACGACGACCAGTTCCGGGCCCTGATGAAGGACCACACCGTCGAGAGCGCCTACTGGGAGCTGGCCGGCACCGACGTCAGAAACGCCCTGGAGCTCCTGCGGCCGATGTATGACGAGAGCGATCGGGAGGACGGCTATGTGTCGCTGGAGGTCGCCCCGGCTCTGGCGCACGACACCGAGGGTACGGTGCGCGACGCCCTCAAGCTGCACGCCGAGATCGCCCAGCCCAACCTGTTCGTCAAGATCCCCGCCACCAAGGCGGGGGTGCCGGCCATCCAACGCATGATCGCCCAGGGCCACAGCATCAACGTCACGCTCATCTTCGGGATCGACCGCTACGACGAGGTCATGGAGGCCTACCTGAGCGGTCTCGAAGCCCTGGTGACGGCCGGACGGGAAACCGAGCTCCCCCGTGTGGC
This sequence comes from Acidimicrobiaceae bacterium, assembly GCA_003169675.1. Classification (GTDB taxonomy): domain Bacteria; phylum Actinomycetota; class Acidimicrobiia; order Acidimicrobiales; family RAAP-2; genus Bog-473. The sequence goes on along the minus strand of PNAT01000199.1, from coordinate 16,655 downwards.
CAGCGTGGCCTCCTTCTTCGTGAGCCGGGTTGACACCGAGATCGACCGCAGGCTGGAGGCACTGGCCGGCGGCGACGCAGGCCGGGCCGCCCTGGATCTCCGAGGCCAGGCCGCCGTGGCCCAGGCCCAGGTGGCCTACCAGCACTTCCGCCACGCCTTCTCGGGTGACCGCTGGGAGGCTCTGCGGGCCCACGGTGCCCGGGTGCAGCGCCCGCTCTGGGCCTCCACGTCGACCAAGAACCCGGCGTATGCGGATCTCCTCTACGTCGACACCCTGATTGGGCCGGCCACCGTCAACACCATGCCCGACGGCACCCTGCGTGCCTTCGCCGAACACGGCACCCTCGAGCGCACCATTGATGCCGACCCGGAGGCCGCCGCCGCGGTGCTGCAACGGCTCTCCGAAGTGGGGGTCGACATGGCCGATGTGGAGCAGACCCTCGAAGACGAGGGCGTCCACTCCTTCTCCAAGAGCTTCGACGAGTTGCTGCAGTCGCTGAGCGACAAGGCCGCCACCTTCTGATCGCTGAGATGACGCACAGAGAGGAACACTCATGAGGATCGGCATGGTCGGCCTGGGCAAGATGGGCGCCAACATGTCCGAACGCCTGCTCAAGGGCGGGCACGACGTGGTGGCCTTCGACCTGAATCAGGGGGCCCGCGACGCGGTGGCCTCCAAGGGTGCGGTGCCGGCGGCCTCATTGGCCGAGTTCGTGAGCCAGCTCTCCCGGCCCCGGGCCGCCTGGGTCATGGTCCCGGCCGGTGCGGCGACCAACGCCACCATTGACGAACTGGCCCAGCATTTCGAATCGGGCGACGTCATCGTCGACGGAGGCAACTCCAACTACAAGGAAGCTATCGAGATCGCGGCGCGCCTGGAAGAGAAGGGCATCGGCTTCGTCGACGCCGGGACCTCGGGCGGCGTGTGGGGACTGACCGAGGGGTACTGCCTGATGGTCGGGGGAACCAAGGAGGCCGTGGCCGTGGTGGAACCGGCCTTCCTCACCCTGGCCCCCAAGGACGGCTATTCCCACGTCGGGCCAGTCGGCGCCGGCCACTTCGTGAAGATGGTGCACAACGGCATTGAGTACGGCCTGATGCAGGCCTACGCCGAGGGATTCGAGATCATGAGCGCGGCCGACGAGTTCAACCTCGACCTCCACGAAATCGCCTCCATCTGGCGCTACGGCTCGGTGGTGCGCAGTTGGCTGTTGGACCTGGCCGAGCGGGCCCTGCGACCCGACGCCGGTTTCGAGGAGATCAGGGGTGTGGTGGCCGATTCGGGTGAGGGCCGCTGGACGGCCCAGGAGGCCGTCGACCGCGGCGTGCCGGCGCCCGTCATCCTCACCTCGTTGTTCACCCGGTTCGCCTCGCAGCACGAGGACTCCTTCCAACTCAAGCTCCTGTCCGCCCTGCGCAATCAATTCGGCGGCCACGCCGTGACCCTGGAGTCGGGCCAGCAGGGCCTGGAGAGCGGCACCCCCGCCCCAGGCTGAGTGCTCACCCCGGTCGGCAACGTCCCGAGCGCCTTCAGCGCCGCGGTCGGCCAGGCCTTCGCCTCCCGGCCCGGGGCGAGGTTCGCGCTCGTCCTCTCCGGCGGCACGACCGCCCGGCTCTGTTACCAAGATCTGGCCACCACGGACGCCATCGACTGGGGTGCGGTGGATGTCTTCATGGGCGATGAGCGGGTGGTGGACGCGGCTGACGATGACGCCAACCAGCGCCTGGTGCGCGAAGCCCTGCTGGACCGGGTCGGTCCGGTGGGCTCGTTCTCCCCCATGCCCACCGACGGACCGCTGGAGCAGTGTGTTGCGGCCTACCAGCGCATCATGGCGGACCTGATCGCCGGCCCGGGCATCGACCTGATCCACCTCGGACTCGGTCCCGATGGCCACACGGCCTCGCTCTTCCCGGGGGCGCCCACCCTCGACGCCGGCGCCGACGAACTGGTGGCAGCCACCCTCGATCCCAACGGGAGCAATCCGCACCCCCGCCTGACCCTGACCCTCCCGGCCATCAATTCGGCCCGCACGGCAGTCTTCACCGTCTCCGGCGCGGCCAAGGCTGAGGCCGTCGCGGCCCTCCAGCGTGGGGAGGACATTCCGGCCTCCCGTGTCCACGCGCGGCACACCGTGTGGTTGGTGGACGACGCCGCCCGCGGCGGCGCCCCCTAGATTGACTCCGATGCTCTCCGACGCCGACCTCCTCTCCACGCCGCTGGACGACCTCATGGCCCTGGCCCGCGGCGTGCGCCAGCTGGCCCACGGTCGCCGCATCACCTATTCGCCCAAGGTGTTCATCCCCCTGACCATGCTGTGCCGCGACCGCTGCGGCTACTGCACCTTCGCCAAGGCCCCCGCCCGGCTGACCTCGCCCTACCTCACCCCCGACGAGGTCCTGGGCATCGCCCGGGCCGGCCGCGACGCCGGGTGCCACGAGGCGCTCTTCACGTTGGGTGAGCGGCCCGAGCTGCGCTATCCGCTGGCCGCCGAGTGGCTGGCCACCAATGGATTCGCCTCCACGGTGGACTACCTGGCCCATGTGTGCCGCCTGGTCGTGGGGGAGACCGGCCTCCTCCCCCATGCCAACGCCGGCGCGCTGTTCCCCGAAGAGTTGGCCCAGCTGCGGGCGGTCACCGCCAGCCAGGGCATGATGATCGAGTCCCTGGCCGGGGACCTGGCGGCCCACCGCAGCGCCCCTGACAAGGATCCGGCGCGCCGGCTGGCCACCCTGGAGGCGGCGGGCGAGCTGGCCATCCCCTTCACCACCGGCATCCTGGTCGGCATCGGCGACGATCGGGCCGGCCAGTTGGCGGCCCTGCAGGCCATCGCCGCCTCCCACGCCCGCTGGGGCCATGTGCAAGAGGTCATCGTGCAGAATTTCCTGCCCAAGCCCGGGACCTCCATGGCCAAGGCCGACCCGTGCGCGCCTGACGACCTGTGCTGGGCCATCGCGGTGGCCCGCCTGGTCCTCCCACCCGACATCCACATTCAAGCGCCACCCAATCTCTCCGACGATCTGGCGCCCTTACTGCACGCCGGCATCGACGACTGGGGCGGCGTGTCCCCTATAACAGCCGACCACGTCAACCCGGAGCGGGCCTGGCCGGCGCTCGACACGCTTTGCCGGGCCACCGAGGACGCCGGCCATGTCTTGGCGGCCCGCCTCACCGTCTACCCCTCCTTCGCCCACGACCCGGCGCGCTGGTTGGGTGACGAGCTCCGTTTCCCGGTGCTCGACGTGTCCGACGCCGAAGGGTTGGCCCGGGACGCCGATTGGTGTTCGGGCGGCGAGATCGCTCCACCGCTCCTCCTCAGCGGGTCTCCGCTCCGGCGCCAGGGCGGTGCGGTGGCCGAGGTGCTCGACGGTGTGGTCCGGGGCCAGGAGGTCGGCCCCGAGGAGATCGTCACCCTCTTCTCCGCCCGCGGCACCGAGGTGCGCATGGTGGCCGAGGTGGCCGACGACCTGCGACGCCAGGTGGTGGGCGATGCCATCACCTTCGTGCAGAACCGCAACATCAACTACACCAACGTCTGTACCTTCAAGTGCCGCTTCTGTGCCTTTTCGAAGGGTCCGCTCTCGCTCAACCTCCGCGGGGCCCCGTACCTCCTCGAACTCGACGAGATCACCCGCCGCGTGGCCGAGGCGGAAGCCGAAGGTGCCACCGAGGTCTGCCTGCAGGGCGGCATCCATCCTGATTTCGACGGCGACTACTACCTGCACGTGCTCGGGGCCGTCCGGGCCGCCTCGGAGAAGATCCACATCCACGGCTTTACCGCGCTGGAGGTGACCGAAGGTGCGCGCCGCTCCGGGGTGCCACTGTCCGAGTACCTCATCCGATTGAAGGAGGCCGGCCTCAAGACACTGCCCGGCACGGCGGCCGAGATACTCGACGACGACATCCGAGCCCTCATCTGCCCGGACAAGATCAACACCGAGGAATGGCTCGAAGCGCACCGCACGGCACACTCGGTCGGCCTGCGTTCCAATATCACCATCATGTTCGGCTCGGTCGAGCAACCGGTGAGCTGGGCCCGCCACATGGTGCGCACGCGGGCCTTGCAGCGCGAGACCGGCGGCTTCACCGAGTTCGTCCCGCTTCCCTTCGTGCACATGGCCACCCCGATCTACCTCCAGCGCAAGTCCCGCCGGGGGCCGACTTTCCGCGAGACGCTCCTCATGCACGCGGTGGCGCGCATCGCCTACCACGGCGACATCGACAACATTCAGGTCAGCTGGGTGAAGATGGGCGTCGAGGGCTCACGCCAGGTGCTGGGGGCCGGAGCCAACGACCTGGGTGGGACGCTGATGGACGAGAACATCTCACGAGCCGCCGGCGCCCGGCACGGGCAGCGCATGGGGGTGGCGGAGCTCGAAGCCCTCGTCGAGCCCCTGGGCCGACCGCTGGTACGGCGCTCCACGCTCTACGCCATGGCGGGAACATCGCCCGGGGTGTGAATACCGGCGCCGAAGAAGCGGGCGGACGGAAGGCCTTCGACGCCCTGTCCGAGGGCTTCTCCCCCTCCCCCGCCCAGTCCCGTGAGGTGCAGTCGATGATCGGCACCCTGGGTGACCTGGTGCGCGAGGGCACGTCGGTGGGCGACCTGAAGATCATCAACATCGCTCTGGCCGAAATGTCGGAGGCCTTCCGCGTCTTCCGCCCCTACCGCCACATTCGCAAAATCACCATGTTCGGCTCGGCCCGGACCAAGCCCGACGACCCCGTCTACATCATGGCGCGCGACCTGGCGGCCGAACTGGCCCAGTCCGATTGGATGGTCGTCACCGGAGCTGGTCCCGGGATCATGGCCGCCGGCCTGGAAGGTGCCGGCCGGGAGCATGCGTTCGGGGTGAACATCCGCCTGCCGAACGAGGAAGGCGCCAACCCCTTCATCGCGCAGGACCCCAAATTGGTCGAGATGCGGTACTTCTTCACCCGCAAGTTGATGTTGATCAAGGAGTCACACGCCTACGCCATCCTGCCGGGCGGATTCGGCACCCAGGACGAGGCCTTCGAGCTCCTCACCCTGCTGCAGACCGGCAAGGCCGAGCCGGCTCCCGTGGTGATGATGGAGACGCCGGGCGGGACCTACTGGCATGGCTGGCAACGCTTCGTGGAGGACCAAGCCATCGCATCTGGTTGGGTCTCCCCCGAGGACCGGGCCCTGTTCAAGGTGGTCACCACGGTCCATGAAGCCTGCCAGGAGATCGTCGGCTTCTACCGCAATTACCACTCGTGCCGTTGGGTGGGCGAGCTCCTGGTGCTGCGTCTCCAGACCTCACCCAGCAAGTCCGAGCTGGCCGACCTCAACCGCCGGTTCTCCGACATCGTGACGAAGGGCACCATCCGGACCGCCGGCGCCTTCCCTCCCGAGCGCTCGAGCAACGACCATCCCGAGTTGCCGCGCCTGGCCCTCCGCTTCGACAAGTGGCATTTCTCCCGCCTGCGGGAGTTGATCGATGCCGTGAACGAGTGCACCGGGTGAACCCGGGAAATCAGCTCCGCGAGGTGGTGCCCCGCCCTTGCTCCTTCTCCCGGTACATGAGGCGGTCGGCCTCGCTCATCACCTCGTCATCACTGGGAGTGTCCCGGTCGATCTGAGCCAGGCCGATGCTGGCCGAGAGGGTCACTTCCGAGCTGTCGTCGACACCGATCCGGCAGGAACTGATGACGCGGCGCAGGTCGTCGGCCACCACGGAAGCGTCCTCCGCCCTGGCGTAGGGTATGAGGACGGCGAACTCGTCGCCCCCGATGCGGGCCACGACGTCATTGTCCCGCAGCCGCCGCTTGAGGGCAGTGGCAATCGACTTCAGCGCCTGGTCCCCGGCACGGTGCCCGTAGAGGTCATTGACCCGCTTGAAGCCGTCGAGGTCGATGATCATCAGGGTGGCGAACTCCCCATAGCGGTGGGCGCGGCCCACCTGGTCGCTGATATCGCGCTCGAAGCGCCGCCGGTTGCGCAATCCCGTCAGCCCGTCCTGCTCGGAGAGTTGTCGGAGTTGTTCCTGGTAGCGCAGGCGGACGCTGATGTCACGGGCAATCGTCGATGCACCGGTGACCGTGCCGCTGCGATCCCGGATGGCCGACACGGTGAGGGAGACGTCCACCTGGGTGCCGTCCTTGCGCTGCCGTACTGTCTCGTAGTTTTCCATCGGCTCGCTCGACGTCACGCGGCGCATGGTCTCGGGCAGCTCGTCGTCGTGGCCCGGGGGCACCAGCACCGAGATCGACTTGCCCACCGCCTCGGCGGCCGTATAGCCGTAGAGGCGCTCGGCCCCGGCGTTCCAGCTGGTGATGACGCCATCGAGGTCCTTGCCGATGATGGCGTCCTGGGAAGACTCAATGACCGACCGGAAGTGCGAAGAGTCCTTCTCGGTCTGCTTGCGTTCCGTGATGTCGCGGATGGCGCTGGAGACGAGCGTGCCCTCCTCGGTCTCGAGCGGGCTGAGCGAGAGCTCAATGGGGAACTCGGTGCCGTCCTTACGCCGGCCGTAGAGCTCGAGCCCCACCCCCATGGGACGGGCCCGCGGGTCGGCGAAGTAGTCCGTGCGGTGGTCGCAATGGTGATCTCTCAAGCGTGTGGGTACCAGCATCTCGACCCGCTGTCCCAAAAGCTCGTCGCGCTGGTAGTCGAAGAGCTTCTCGGTCTGGGCATTGACCAACACGATCGCGCCGCCGGAGTCGACGATCACCATGGCGTCCGGAGCGGACTCGAGCAAGGCGCGGAATTTCTCCTCGTCACGCCGGCGGCCGGAGACGTCGTGGAGAGCGACGGAAACGAGGGCAATCCCGTTTTCGGTGACGAAGGGATTGAGAGCGATCTCCACCGCGAACTCGCTCCCGTCCGCCCGCAGGGCAATGAGGTCAAGACCCGTGCCCATACGGCGGGTGACCGGATTGGCGGCGTACCTGGCGCGGTGGTCCCGATGAGCTTCCCGGAGCCGTTCCGGAACCAGCACCTCTGTGTCCTGGCCGAGAAGCTCCTGGCGGGGACGCCCGAAGAGCCTTTCCGTCTCGGCATTGACCAACACGATCTTGTGCTGCGCATCAATGAGCACCAGCCCGTCTGGTTCTGACTCGAAGAGGCTCCCGAGGCAACTCTCGGGGTCGAAATCTGCATCCAGGGCCTGTGGTTTGGCCACCCTCCCCCTTTGTCCTCTGGCCACTGACCGGCCAGCATGCATGCGACGTGGCGGGTGGCAATGCCGAGCGCAACCCGCGCGCCCGCCAGGGTACGGCCTGCCTGTTGCGGAATCGTTGCGGGCCGGTTGCCAGAGCCTCGGAAGAGGAGTTCCACATCGGAAACGGAGGATTGGTTCAACTCATGGAGTTACGGCTGGGTTAACATGTCCGAACTGGCTGGCGCAACGGAGGGCGCCACGGCAGGGACTTTTGCCTGGAAATAGGCCGCGGTCGCCGTGATTCCGGAAGGGTCAGGGGAGCCACCCGCCGATGAGAGGCCATCGTGGTGGCCCCCGATTCTGTCAGTCAGGCACGACGGGCATCTGCTCAGGGAGAGCAGCCCGTGAAGGGGGAGGCATGAAGGTGAGCGACGCGTTCCGAGTCCGCTCGAACCTCGGGTACGAAATCGCGGGCGCCGGCCGCGCATGATCCGATTGACCTTTCACGATCGGCTGTTGGCCCGCCTGCTCGGGGAATTTCCCGAGTCCGTCGTGGTGCTCAACGCCGAAGGTCGGCTGCTCTGGGCCAATAGCCGAGCTGAGCGACTCTTCGGACAAACTCTCGAGGAGTCCCTCGGACTCTCGGGCCTGGAGTTCGTCCATCCCGATGATCTGGAACTCGTGCTTCGTTCTCTCGAATCGATCCAGACCAAATCGGTGGGGACGTTCCTTGAGGTTCGCCTGAAGGGTGCGTCGGGCTGGCGACTGGTCGAGTTGGTCGGGATTGCCGTCAGCTGGTTCGAAGAAGGAGCCATCCTCTTCAGTCTTCGGGATTTGACCGAGCGGCGACGCTTCGAGATGGCACGCGGCGACGACGCCCGTTTTCGTTCCCTGGTGCACAACTCCGCCACCATCACCATGCTGGTGAACCCCGACGGTCTCATCAACTCCGCGTCCGGGGCGCTCACCCGGGTACTCGGACACGACCCCGAATTGGTCGAACAAGCGCCTCTGACCGCCATCGTCGCCCCTGATGACCATGGGGCACTTGAGGCTGCGGTCCAGGAAGCCTTGCGGGGTGCCACGGCCGCCCAACCGGTCACCGTCGCGGTGCGTCTGCTGCGTCACGGGACCAACGACAGGGTGCCTTTTGAGTTGACCATCGTGAATCTCATTGACGACGCGACGGTAGAGGGATTGATCATCACGGCCCATGACATTTCGGCGAGGTCCGAGGCTGAACACAACCTACGCAACGCGCTCTCCCTCTTGAAAGCGACGCTCGACTCGACCGCCGACGGCATCCTGGTCGTGGCCGACGGGAAGATCACCAGCTTCAACGCTCGATTCTCCGAAATGTGGCGGGTGCCCGACTCTGTCCTTTCCGACCGCAATGACGCCGAGGCGCTCGGCTTCGTGGTCGACCAGCTGGCTGACCCGCAAGCCTTCATGGCCAAGGTGGAGGCGCTCTATGCGCACCCCGCCTCCGAAAGTATTGACACCGTGGTATTCAAGGACGGGCGGGTCTTCGAGCGGTACTCCAAGCCGCAGACAGTCGGGGGAGAAATCATCGGTCGCGTCTGGAGCTTCCGTGATGTCACGGAGCGCAGGAAGTTGGAAATGGAGCTGTCCTATCAAACCTTCCACGATGCCCTGACCGGACTGGCCAACAAGGCACTCTTCAGTGATCGATTGAGCCAGGCCGTGGCGCGTACCGAACATACCCGCAAGCACGTCGCTGTGCTGGTCATGGACCTTGACGACTTCAAGATGGTCAACGACAGCCTGGGCCATTCCGTCGGGGATGAACTTCTCCGCTCCGTCGCCGGCGTACTGGAGAGTTGCGTCCGCACTTCTGACACCGTGGCCCGTTTGGGCGGAGATGAGTTCGCCGTGCTCATAGAGGACGTCGACCACCACGACGAGGCGATCTCGGTGGCCGATTCCATTCTCACCGCCCTGCGACGGCCCGTCTTCATCGGTGCCCGGGAACTGACGACCACGGTCAGTATGGGTATCACCTACGGGGTCCCTGGCAGTACCAGCGAACTCCTCCTGCGCGACGCTGACCTGGCCATGTACATGGCCAAGGGGCGAGGGAAGAATTGCTTCGAGAAGTTCGAGGCGCAGATGCACACCAACGTGATGGACCGTCTGGAACTCGAATCCGACCTTCGCCGAGCCTTGGCGGGTCAGGAACTGACCGTCCACTATCAACCCATCGTCGACCTCGAGACCGACGCCATTGTCGGATTCGAGGCCCTGGTGCGCTGGCAGCACCCGACCAGGGGGTTGCTGGCACCGGACGCGTTCATCCCCTTCGCTGAGGAGGTGGGCCTGATAGGTGTGGTCGACCGTTTCGTGCTGGCCCAGGCGTGTGCGCAAGCCCGCCTCTGGCAGGACGATGGCCTGGCGTCAACGGACCTGTTGATCAGCGTCAATCTCTCGGCCCGTGAACTGGTGGATGCGACCATCGGGAAGACCGTGGCCGCGTCGATACATGAGAGCGGTTTTTCCCCGGCCAACCTCATCCTCGAGATCACCGAGAGCGCCATGATGAAGGACACCGAGTCGGCCGTGCGGAATCTCCATGCGCTCAAAGCACTGGGGCTACGGATCGCCCTCGACGACTTCGGGACGGGTTACTCCTCGCTGGCCCACCTGGAGAGATTGCCGATCGACATCCTCAAGATCGACCGGTCGTTTGTCGCCACGGTGGCCAGCGGGAAGAAGACCGTCGACCTGGCTGCGGCCATCATCCAGTTGGCGGAGTCACTGGGACACACCACTATTGCCGAAGGGGTGGAGAGCGCGCTCCAAGCCGCCGGTCTCCGTCAGATGGGGTGCCAACTCGCCCAGGGGTACCACCTGGGAATGCCGCTCGACTCAGAAGCGACGGAAGGGCTGCTGCGTTCCCGAATGGCGTGGACCACCACAAAGAACAAGGGCAAGACGCGCCGCCCCCGAAGTCCTGCTCACCGCATCGTGGGCCACACCTCGACCAAGGCGCCATCTGGGGACTGAGGCGCCGGAGCATTTGTCCGCGACGGTTGCCCCGACATCGAGCGACGCTTCCGATACAGCGCCATGTCGGCCCGCACCAGAAGATCTTCGGTCGAGTCCTCGGCTTCCATTTCCGCCAGTCCGATCGTGATGGAGCCATGCTCGGGAGCCTCAGCCAATAGGTCGTTGAGGGTCGCCAGGCGTTCGGTGGCGGCGTCCATGGTCAAGCCAGAGAGCACGCAGACGAATTCATCACCCCCGTAGCGGATCAGCAGGTCGTAGGGTCGCATCTGCTTCCTCAAGGTGGCGGCAACTTCCACCAGCATCCGATCACCGGCCGCGTGGCCCCGCGCATCGTTGATGGCCTTGAGCCCGTCGACGTCGATAAAGGCCAGCACCAGCGGCTGCTCGGTCCGTCTGGCCCGGGCGATCTCGCGCTCGAGTTCCACGAAACCCGGGACCCGGAGATAAGCGCCGGTCAGCCCATCCACAGCAAACGCCAATCGTTCGGCGGTGGCCACGGCACGGTCGGCCGAGGCGGCGACGCGGTCAGAGGCGCCCAGGGCGCGGTCACTCGCCGCTCGCTGGCGATCCATTTGCGCGGCGGCGCGGTCGACCGCTGCTCTGGTGTCGATCTTGCCTTCGGCCCTGTCGCGGGCCTCGGCGTTCCTGTCTCGAGCCAGCGCGAGGCAGTCGTGAGAATCGGCCACGATGTCGCGAGCATGGGCCACCATGTCGCGAGCATGGGCGACCATGTCTCGCGCCTGGCTGATCATGTCACGGGCTTCGGAGGAAGCCTCCCAGTCTGCAGTACTGCGGTCACGTTGACCGTGGATCTGCACAAAGGTCTCGCCAATAACTTCACGATCGGCGTCGGCCCGTGCCTGATAGGCGGGCCCCTCGCTGTGATCGCTCACTTCACCCTTTCTGACCGCGTTCCAGGACGCGGTCGCTTCCCCATTGAAGTGCGTTGCATGGGGGGGTAACGACTGAATAAGTCGATGATTGTGGTGATCCGGCGAGCCTTCAGGTCCAAGGAATTGAGTAATTTGCCAGGAAATTGCTCGGTTCTACCGTAATGACCTGGTAATTCTCACTTAATTGCACGACCGAAAACACAGGGGAATACGATCGAACACAAGCAGAATTCATCTTCCCGTATCCTTGCGGACAGGCGTCGATGCCTAGGCGCCATCCCGGGCCGATGGGGCAATAGCGCCATCGTGGAGGACGGCGATGGACTTCTCAAGGGCCCGCCGCGCTCGCACGATACGCCGTTCAATGGCCAGTGCCTCACCAGCCTCCAACGAGTCAGGATCGCCCGAGGTGGCTCGCCGCAGGGCATCGAGAGCCATGTCCGTCAGCTCTTCGACCATCCCCTCGAGACGACCGGCCATCTCCTCCATGGCCTCGGTGGCGGTCACTTAGCCGGAGACGTGGTCTGCACCTCGTACGAACCTTGCGCCAACGCGGCACGCATGACCTTTTTGTCGAACTTACCCACACTGGTTTTGGGGATCTCGCTGACAAACGTCCACTCCTCTGGGAGCCACCATCGGGGCACCCTCCCCGTAAGGAACTCCACCAGTTCTGCCGGGGCCGGGGAGCGTCCCGGCTTGGGAACCACGCAGACCAGAGGGCGCTCTGACCATTTCGGGTCGGGTACGGCGATCACAGCCGCTTCGAAAACGTCGGGGTGAGCCATGACGGCGTTCTCCAACTCCACCGACGAGATCCACTCGCCACCGGATTTGATCACGTCCTTGGTGCGGTCTGAGATGGTCATGTACCCCTGCTGGTCGAGTGTGCCCACGTCACCTGTGCAGAGCCAGCCATCATGGAACTTCGAGGGGTCTTCGTCCTTGTAGTACGACCCGGTGACCCATGGACCCCGGATCTCGAACTCCCCCACCGAGTTCCCGTCATTGGGCAGCACACTCCCGTCCTCGGCGACGACACGCACGCGGACGCCGCCGACCACCCGACCGGCCTTGATCTTGTAGTACATGTCGTCGTGGCCATCGATGCGACGGGCCGGCGGCAGGCCGAATGCCGCCAGAGGGCTCGTCTCGGTCATGCCCCACCCCTGCACGATCGTCACGCCGAAACGCTCCTCGAATGCCTCAATCAACGACTGGGGCACCGCAGCTCCCCCAGCCGTGATGGCACGCACACTGGAGAAGTCGACCGGTGAGTCCAACTGCAACAAGCCGTTCCAGATGGTCGGCACGCCGCAGGCCAGTGTCGGGTGATGCTCGTTGAAGATGGCCGCCAACTGCTCACCCATGAGGAACATCTGCGGCATGATCATGTCGGTGCCGGCCATGAAGGCGCCGTACGGTGTCCCCCAGGCGTTGGCGTGGAACATGGGGACGATCACCAGGATCCGGTCCTTCTCGGTCATCCCGATGGAAGAGGCGGACTGCTCGGCCATGGTGTGGAGCCAGGTGGAGCGATGGGAGTACACCACGCCCTTGGGATTGCCGGTGGTGCCGCTGGTGTAACACATGGCCGCAGCGGATCGCTCGTCCAGCACCGGCCATTCGAATCCCGGCTCCTCGGCCGCCAGCAACTCTTCGTAGGACAAGGTCTGCCCCAGCGCGGACGAGTCCCCTTCGCCGGCCACGATGATGGTCTCCACCGTCTTGAGGTCATCCTTGATGGCCGCCAGCAAACCGATCAACGACGCGTCGACGATGATGACGCGGTCCTCAGCGTGATTGATGACATAGGCCAATTGATCGGCCGGGAGTCGGATGTTGAGGGTGTGCAGGACCGCTCCCATGGAAGGGATGGCGAGATACGCCTCGAGATGGCCCTGGTTGTTCCAGCAGAACGTGCCGACCCGGTCACCCTCTTGAACCCCGAGGCGCGCCAACGCGGCCGCCAACTGCTCGGCCCGGGTCGCCACCTCCGAGAAGGTCGCCGATCGGTGCCCGCCGGCATCGACGGTGACGACGGTGCTGTCGCCGTGTACCTGCTGCCCGTAACGGAGGATGTCGCTGATGAGGAGAGGTGCCTCCTGCATGGTGCTTTTCATGGCCCAAGTATGACGAGACCGCCGCTCCCGCGCCCACCCGAGGTATGACAGACGCCCTCGGCCCGACCGTTCTCCGCCATGGCCGGCCCCCTCCTCACCATTCTCGGGCTCCTCGTCGGGGCTCTCTGCACGGGAGCCGTCCTCCTCGGTGGGGCGGTGGCCGGCCTCTCGCTCGGCAACCCCTCCGTGACTTCGGGTCCTGGAGTGGCCCTGACGGTCCCTGGTACACCCGTTCTGTCCCCCGCGGCGCGGGCGGCGGCCGAGGCTGCGGCCTCGACCTGCCCCGGATTGGATTGGACGCTCCTGGCCGCCGGCGTGCTGATCGACCCCCCGCTGGCCAACAGCCTCGAGGCAGCCGCCCGTACCCTGTGCCGGGCCGCCGATGGACTGACCGGGCTGGTGGCGCTCCTCGGAGGCCCTACCGAAGGACAGGTGGCCCTGGTCCTGGCCCACGCGCTCAGTGCCGATCCCGCCCTGGACGGACGGGCGGCCACGGCCATCACCTTCGCCGCCTCCAACCTGGGTGCGCCGTACCGATGGGGCGGCAACGGCCCGGGCGGCTTCGACTGCTCGGGGCTGACGCGAGAGGCGTACCGGGCCGCCGGGGTGTCTCTCCCCCGGGTGGCCCAGGATCAATACGACGTCGGGCCCCTCGTGCCCGCCGGAGACCAGGTGGAGCCGGGCGACCTCGTCTTCTTCGGGACCGGCCCGCGCGGTGTGAGCCATGTCGGCCTCTCCATCGGTGGCGCGTTCATGATCGACGCTCCCTACACCGGTGCCTTCGTGCGCGTGGACCCGACGCCCACCGCGCCCGGGGCCCGCTTCGGGTCGGACGTCGTGGTGGGGGCAACCCGTCCCTAGGCATCCCGCCCGCGCAGGGCGCGGTAGCGGCGCACCAGCGCAGCGGTCGATGCGTCGTGGGCCGAAAGATCAGGAGCCTCCACCGCACTCAGGACGGGAGCCAGCTCATTGGCCATGACCTTGCCCAACTCGACGCCCCACTGATCGAAGCTGTCAATGCCCCAGACCGCACCCTCGACAAAGACCGTGTGCTCATAGAGGGCCACCAGCTGGCCCAGCACCGATGGGGTGAGCTTGGGGGCCAGGATGGTCGAGCTCGGCCGATTGCCCGGCATCACCTTGTGCGGGACCAGGGCCGGTGCGGTGCCCTCGGCCGCTATCTCCTCGGCCGTCTTCCCGAAGGCCAGTGCCTTGCTCTGGGCCAGGCAACTGGCCATCAGCAGGTCCTGCTGCGTGCCGCTCTCATGGGTGGCCTCGGCGAAGGCGATGAAATCGGCCGGAATCAATTTGGTGCCCTGATGGATCAATTGGTAGAAAGCGTGCTGGCCGTTGGTCCCGGGTGCCCCCCAGAAGATCTCACCGGTCTGCCCTTCGACTGCGCTGCCGTCCAAGCGAACCGACTTGCCGTTGGACTCCATCGTGAGCTGTTGCAGATAAGCCGCGAAGCGGGCCAGACGGTGGCTGTACGGCAGGACAGCGTGGCTCTGGGTACCGAAGAAGTTGTTGTACCAGACGTTGAGCATGCCCGCTATGGCCGGCAGGTTCTCCTCGAGTGGCGCCGTCCGGAAATGCTCGTCGATGGCGTGGAAGCCGGCCAGCATCTCAGCGAAGGCTTCCCGCCCGATGGCCACCATCAGCGAGAAGCCGATGGCCGAGTCGAAGGAGTAGCGCCCGCCGACCCAGTCCCAGAACTCGAACATGTTGGCGGTGTCGATCCCGAATCCGGCCACGGCCTCGCTGTTGGTCGACACGGCAACGAAGTGCCTGGCCACCGCGTCGGGACCACCGGCCGTACCGAGCCCGCCCAGCAGCCACTCCCGG
Organism: Acidimicrobiaceae bacterium; assembly: GCA_003169675.1. GTDB lineage: Bacteria > Actinomycetota > Acidimicrobiia > Acidimicrobiales > RAAP-2 > Bog-473. The sequence goes on along the minus strand of PNAT01000199.1, from coordinate 1,648 downwards.
GCGGCGGCGGCGTTGGTGAGGGTCTCTTGCGTGGTGAAGGTCTTGGAGCTGACGACGAACAACGTGGTGGCCGGATCCAGATCGCGTGTGGCCGCATAGAGGTCGACCGGATCCACATTGGAAACGAACCGGCTGGCCAGTCCGGGCAGCGCGTAGTCGGCCAGGGCATCGGCCGCCATGGCAGGACCAAGGTCCGAGCCACCGATCCCGATGTTGACGACGGCCCTGATCCGTTCGCCGGTTGCTCCCAGCCATTCGCCGCTGCGGATGCGATCGGACAGGTCGCCCATCTTCTTCAGCACGGCATGCACATCGGCTGCCACATCCTGTCCGTCGACGCTCAGGGGGGACTCTTCGGGCATGCGCAGGGCCACGTGCAGGACGGCCCGGTCCTCGGTGGTGTTGATGTGCGCCCCGGCGAACATGGCATCACGCCGAGCCTCCACGCCGGCGGCCCGGGCCACCGCCATGAGCAGTCGCATGGTCTCGTCGGTGACCCGGTGCTTGGAGTAGTCGAGCACGAGATCGGCCGCCGACGCAGTGAGCCGTTCCGCCCGCTGGGTGTCATGGGCGAACAGCTCGCGCAGGTGGAGATGGCCGACCTCTCCGAAGTGCGTCGCCAATGATTTCCACTCAGAACTCGACGTCAGGTCCATTGTCGCCACCCTAGGTCCCCACGTCGGGTCCACGGCTTCGTGAATGGAACGTGGGACCGGTGTGTCTTGCTCGGTTGGTTCGACGCGGACACATGCGAAAAGGACCGGCTCGCCTTTAGCATCGGTCTTGAGCTCACTCTCGACGTCTGCTCGCAATCGGTAGACGAAGAAGCCGGGGCACGGACCCTTGACCCGGGCCAGTTGCGACGCGGCCAGGTGGCGAATGACCGTTACCCCGGTGACGTGGATCTGCGCCGGCAGTCATCGGGTGTGAGGACGTGTTGCGGTGAAAGCATGTGACCCACATGGACAATTGGGTGGGCACGAACGAGGCCCTTTCACCGTGTGGAATGTCCAGGTTGAAACGACGAAAGCTTTTCGGTCCCCTCCTCGGCGACGGAGCCCTTGACCAGGCAACGTGCGTCTGTGGATAACCGCTGCCAATCGCAAACATGGGGTCCCGCAATGCCGTAACGAGCCATTCAACCGGATTGCAACCGGATGGCGATCCGGAGGAAACCCGGGTTTCGTACTTTTCCTACGGCGGACGTTGGACCGCGAGGGTCAGCGCTTTCCAGGGATCCATGTATCGCGGCGGAGGTCGCGATATCTATACGAGGAGGCGTGACGCTCAAGCAGTAACCCGAATGCCACGGGAGAGTTCACGAATCCAAGGGTGGTATTCGGGCTCGCCGGCGACACCACGGGAGATCAGTTACATCGATCTGAAGCGGATCCATTGGCAGTGAAGCACCTCGCCCCCTACTCAGAATGCAGTATGAGGGAAGAGAATCTTATGACAGTTGTCCCAGGCACCTCTCCAGGAGTGACGGATCTGGAGAGTCGTCTTGTGGTCGAGACGCTGAAGCAGATCATCCCGGGGACCGGGATCGTCGAGATCATGGGCACGGCGGACGGGACCGTTCCCCGCTTCGATGTGGAGTCGTGGGTGGCCCCGGGTTCGGACGGTGCACAGGCGCACGTCCACCAGC
>PNAT01000118.1 GCA_003169675.1 Acidimicrobiaceae bacterium | reverse complement strand
AGTCATTGTGGACACAGAGGGCTGCGGCGATGGGCGGGAGCGGGAGCGGGAGCGGGAGCGGGGGCCTGGCGCTAGGCGAACACCACGGTCTTGGAGCCGTTGACCAGCACCCGGTCCTCGAGGTGCCAGCGCAGCCCTCGGGCCAGCACGGTGCGCTCGATATCCCGGCCCACCCGGCGCAGCTCGTCGGGGCTGTCGGCGTGGTCGATGCGGCGGGTGTCCTGCTCAATGATGGGACCCGCATCGAGGTCGGGCGTGACGTAGTGGCAGGTGGCGCCGATGAGCTTGACGCCACGGGCGAAGGCCTGGTGGTACGGGCGGGCGCCGGCGAACGAGGGCAGGAAGCTGTGGTGGATGTTGATGATGCGGCCGGGGTAGGCGGCGCAGAACGAGTCGGGCAGGATCTGCATGAAGCGGGCCAGCACGATCACGTCGGGGCGGTCGGCACCGACGAGGCGCTCCAGCTCGGCGAAGGACTCCGCACGGCGGACAGCCGGCTCCGTCCCCATGGGCACCCATCGGTAAGGGAGGCCGTGCCATTCGACGAACGAACGAAGATCCTGGTGGTTTGAGACGACGGACACCACCTCGCACTCCAGATCGCCGCTGCGATACCGGTACAGCAGATCAGCCACGCAGTGCTCCTCCCGGCTCACGAGGATGACCACCCGCTTGCGCTCGGCGCTGTCGGACAGCTGCCACGTCATGGCGAACTCGTCGGCCAGGGGGGCGAAGGCGGTGCGGAAGTCGTCGGGAGCCATATCGAGGCTCTCGGCCGTGACCTCGATACGGAGGAAGAAACGCCCCGAGCTCAGGTCGCCGTGCTGGGCCGCCTCGAGTACCGAGCCCCCGTGGCCGGCGATGAATCCCGTCACGGCGGCCACGATGCCGATGCGGTCGGGGCAGGTGATGGTCAGCACGTAGCGCCGCATCAGCCGGCCCCGGCCCCGGCCCCGGCCCCGCACATCCCGGCGAACAGCCCGTGCACCCGGCGGTCGGCGGTCAGCTCAGGGTGAAAAGCGGAGGCCAGCACCGGCCCCTGGCGCACCAGCACCGGCACGCCCTCCAGCGAGGCCAGCACGTCGACCTCGTCGCCCACGCTGACGATCACCGGTGCCCGGATGAACACGGCCGGCAATGCGGCCGGCAGGTCGGCCGGCCCGTCGCCGAACCCGTCGCCGAACCCGACCCCGAGCCCGACCTCTGCCTCGAACGACTGCTGCTGGCGCCCGTACCCATTGCGCCGCACCACCGCCGCCAGGGCACCGAAGCAGCGCTGGTCCGGACGACCGTCGAGCACCTCGGAAGCCAGCAACACCAGACCGGCACAGGTCCCGAGCACCGGGAGCCCATCTCCCAACAAACCCGCCACCGCATCGAACAACCCCGTTGACTCCAACAACATCGACAAGGTGGTCGACTCACCGCCGGGCAGCACCAAACCGTCCACACCGGCCAGGTCGCCCACCCGCTTGACCAGGCGGCTCCGACACCCGACGTCAGCCAGAGCCGCCACGTGCTCGCGCACATCGCCCTGCAGCGCCAGCACCCCGACCAGGGGGCGCCCGACGCTGCCCGCTACCACCCCCTGTCGGCCAGGCGCTCCCCCACGGCGGCGCCTTCCAGCCCGCGCATGGCCTCGCCCAGGCCACGCGACACCTTGGCCACGTGGTCGGCGTCCTCGAAGTGGGCCGTGGCCTCGACCACGGCCGACGCCATCCGGGCCGGGTCGCCACTCTTGAAGATCCCCGACCCGACGAACACCGCCTCGGCACCCAGCTGCATCACCAGCGCGGCGTCAGAAGGGGTGGCGATGCCTCCGGCACAGAACAGCGGCACCGGCAGCCGGCCGGTCGCCGCGATCTCCTGCACCAGGCCCACCGGCGCCTGCAACTCCTTGGCCCAGCCGTACAGCTCGGCCGCATCGGCCTGCCCGACGGCCCGCAGCGAGCCCAAGATCGAACGCAGGTGCCGCACGGCCTCGACGATGTTCCCGGTCCCTGCCTCGCCCTTGGAGCGGATCATGGCCGCACCCTCCGAGATACGCCGCAGCGCCTCCCCCAGATTCGTCGCCCCGCACACGAACGGCACCGTGAAAGCCCACTTGTCGATGTGGTGCGCCTCGTCGGCCGGGGTCAGGACCTCGGACTCGTCCACGAAGTCGACGCCCAGACTCTGGAGCACCTGCGCCTCGGCGAAGTGGCCGATGCGGGCCTTGGCCATGACCGGGATGGTCACGGCGTGCTGTATCCCCTCGATCAGCAGCGGGTCGCTCATGCGGGCCACGCCGCCGTCCCGCCGGATGTCGGCCGGCACCCGCTCGAGCGCCATGACCGCCACGGCGCCGGCGTCCTCGGCCACCACGGCCTGCTCGGCGTTGACCACGTCCATGATCACGCCGCCCCGCAGCATGTCGGCCAACCCCCGCTTGACGGTGAAGGTCCCGGTGGTCATGGCTCCAGTCTACGAGGGTGGGCCGCCCCGTCTCACCACTCGCTCAAGGCGGCGGCCCTGACCGCCGTGGCATTGAGATCCCCCACCGCCGCCGCGCCGTCACGTTGCCCGACGGAGGGGTCGATCCAGACCCAGCGCGTGGCCCCGAAACGATCGGCGTTGAAGACCGAATTCCCGGTGGGGGCGGGGGCGGCCATCATGAGGCGCAATGCATCCAGCAGGCCACGGGGGAAGCGCACGGCGGACGCGCCGACGACGTCGGCTCGATACTCCCTGCTCTCCCCCACGCACCGCTTCAACATCGCCTCACCCCCGAAGCGCGACAGCGTCACGGCGACCGAGGAGAGGCCGTTGTCGCCCCGTTTCACGTGAGCCAGCTCGTGGGCGATGACCCCCTCGAGCTCAATGGGCCCCATGGCCTCCAACAGCCCCGAGGTGACCACCAGGGCGGCCGCCCGGGGATCGCGCCCGAGGGCGCAGGCATTGGGCACGGCGTCGTAGACAAGGAAGAGCTCGGGCCGGCGCAGCCCGAAGGTGGCGCACAGCCCTTCGGTGACATTGACCAGTCGCTGGTGGTGGCGCTCGTCGAGGGGCACGGCACCGATGCGGCGCAGCGCCACCCCGGGGGCCATACGCCACAGCCCGTAGCCCACCACCACGGCCACCACCACGAAGGCCACGGCGCCGATCAGCCAGGCGACGGCCAGTCCGAGCGCGACCCCGACCACCAGGGCGGGGATCATGGCGGTGCGCTCGCACAGCATCACGATGCGGCGCCGGTTGGCCGCCACCTCCGCCGCCAGCACCTGGGTGGCCCCCAGCCCCGGCTCAATGATCAGGGGGGCCAGCACCTCGGGCGCCGTCACCGTGGCCATGGGCGCCCGCGGGCGCGAAGCCTGGCCGCCCCGGTTCCCCCCGCTGCCGCCGCTGCCGCCGCTGCCACCCCGGTTGCGGTTCCTGTTCCTGTTCCTGTTCCGGTTGCGGTTGCGGTTGGCGTTGGCGCCCCCGCCGGCCGCCCTGGGCGTCGATCCTGAGCTGCGGGAAGGGTCGGCCATGAGGAGCATGAGCCTACCGGGCGGCTACGGCCAACCTGGTGCGTGAGAAACCCCCGTCTCACCCGTTCCCCACCTACATGCGCAGCCCTACGATCATTGCCGTTGCGGCGGCCGCCCTCTCGCCCCTCCTCGCCCTGGCGCCCCTCGGGCCCGGCACCGCCGCCTCGGCCGCCGCCTCGGCCGCAGCCCCCAACGACGCCGCGGGCGTGGTGTACCCGGTGACCTCGTTCATGGACTGGGCCCAGAACCCGATGAGCGACTTCACCAACCGCCAGCTCGGCCAGTACGCGCTGAACCAGGAGCTGGCCGACGCGCAGTCCGCCGTCCTGCACCAATTCCCGGCCGAGCTCGGTCAGGGCCTCGTCGGTCCGGCCGCCGCCGAAGCCTTCTCCGAACAGATGGCGGCCAACCTCATCCACCTCCGCCCCCAGGTGGCGGGGGTCGACATGACCGACCAGGCCAACCCCGCCTTCATGCCCGACTTCAACCACGACGGGGTGTTCGGCGACCCCGGTGACGACGTGGCCATGCAGGGCCACTCCACCGCCAACGGGTATTTCCTCTTCCCGTGCCTCTCCGACAGCGGGGTCACCACCTACGAGACCACCAACGGGACCTGTGCCGCGCCCGGCACCCCGGGCGCCACCTTCAAGGATGGCCTGGCCCAGCAGGAGTCCATCGTCAACTCCCGCGGCCTGACCCTGGCGGCCACCCTGTGGCTGCCGGCCGCCGCGCTCCGGCCCGGCTGCCCCGCAGCGGGCGCCGACCCCACGGCCTGCGTGCCCACCCCGGGCTCCGTCAGCCACGCTTCACGGAGCCGCGGCCACCTGCGCCGCCTGCCCACCGTGGTCATCGCCGAGGGCATCGCCTCGGCCCAGGATTCCTACTTCTGGCTGGCCATGACCCTGGCCCGGACCGGCGACATCGTGCTGACCTACGACCCGGCCGGGCAGTCCGGCTCCGAGGGCAGCGTGGCCGACCTCTTCACCCCGTCGGTCCCCAGCTGCACCTTCGGTGGAGCCTGCCGTGACCTCGAGGACGTGATGCGCTGGATGGTTGGCGATCCCATCACCCCCGTCTTGAACCTGTCCACCACCACGCCCTTGGTGGCCGCCTCCGGGCCCACGCCGCCCAGTGCCGCCATCTCTAACCCGGCCTACCAACCAGCGGGTGCGAATGTGATGAACCCGGTGGCCGGCGAGATCGACCGGTCCAAGCTGGCCGTGATGGGCCATTCCATGGGTGCCCTGAGCCTGCTCAATTACCTCTGGTTCCAGGGCCACGGGAGCACCGGCGTCGACGGGAAACCGTTACCCCCGCTGGCCACCGGCATCGCGCTCTCGGGGGCGGCCGCCACCACGGCGGTGGTGCCCATCCAGTTCCAGACCTCCGACGACGACGGCTCACCCACCCTCATCGGGCCCGGGGTGGCGGGCGTCGCCCTCGGCGTGAGCGGCGACGGGATCGGCTACGCCAACATGAAGCCGCTCTACGACCAGCTCCGCACCACGGGCCCCGGCGCGAGCGCGCTGTCCATGATGGTGCTCGAGGGCGGCGTGCACACCGACTTCATCGACACGCCGTATGTCCCCCGCACATCGTGGGCGCTCGCCGTCTCGGCGCACTACGCCATCGCCTGGTTGGGCTGCTTCCTCAAGGGCCAGTACTGGTCGTGCCTGAACGCCGTCAAGGCCGTACCGCACCTCTCTTCGTCCTTCGCCAGCGAGGTGGCTCCCCCCGGCGGGCCGCTGCCCCATGCCAGCCACTGCATCACCGTGCCCACGACGGCCTCGCTCAACGACTCCCCTTCGCAGCTGCTCAACGCCGAGCAGGGGCATCCCGCGTACAGCTGCCAGCCCTAGGCGACGTCGACCCGAACCGCTCAATGGCCCGCTGGTAGACCTCGACATAGCGCTGGGCCAGGGCGTCCATGGACCAGGCCCCGGCGTGCTCCAGGGCGGCCGTGAGCGCCTCGGGAGCCGACTGCCCGCTGCCCTCGCGCACGTCGGCCAGGGCCACGCCCAGGGCCCGGGCCAGTGCACCGATATCGCCCGGCGCCACCAACGCGGCGTGCCCGCCGGCGGCGGCGCGATAGCCCTCCAGGTCCGAGGCCACCACGGCACAGCGCGCCGCCATACCCTCCAGCACCACCATGCCGAAGGACTCGCCCCGCAGTGACGGGGCGCACAGCACATCGGCGCCGGCCAGACGGGCCGCCACCTCGTCATCGCTGAGCAGGCCCAGCCATTGCACCCGGTCCGAGGCAGGGTGCCGACGCCTTTGCACCTCGCCGGCCGGACCGTCGCCGGCCACCCACAGCACGGCAGGACCCTCCAGCGCGGCGAAGGCGTCGAGCAGGACGCTCAACCCCTTGCGGGTCTCATGGCGACCGAGGAACAGCAACGTGGGCCGCCCCTCGGGATCCCTCACCGGAGGTGCCTCGGCGAAGCGCTCCATGGCGATGCCGTTGAACAGGACCTCGTACTCGCCACCGTTCGACGTCACGGCGGTCTGGCGGGCCGCCTCGGAGACCGCCACCCGCACCCCGAGGCGCGACCCGATCAATTTCAGCAGCGGCTTGAACGGGGGCACCCACCGGCTCACGCCCGCCCGGTGATACGTCCCCACCATCGGCAGGGCCGCCCGCAGGGCGATCGCGTACGAAGCCAACGGGGCCAGGGGCTCGTGCAGGTGCACGACGTCGAACCCGCCCCGGCGCACGAAGCGCTCGGCCCGCCGCGCCGCCAACGGGGAGATGGTCACCGGCGCCACCGAGCCGTTGGAGCGCAGCCCCGTCGGGCGTCCGGACACGAAGACCTCGTCCGCACCATGGGCCGTGAGGTCCCGCCGCTCGTCGGGGGCGATGACGGTCACCTCGTGCCCCAGCGTGCGCAGGGCGCGGGACAGGCCGAGTACCTGGCCCTGCACCCCCCCCGGTCGCGACAACGCGTAGGGCGAGAGCATGGCGATCCTCATGCCGACTGCCCTGTCTTGACCGGTCACTGGCATGATCGGTCACTGGGCCAGTTGGGCTGGTAGAGATGCCACTGCTCGGGATGGCGCCGGATGAACTCCTCGAAGCAGTGCGCCATTTCCTGGGTCAGGCGGGCGACGTCGGCGCGGAGGGAGCCGGTGCGGGTGGCGTTGAGCTCCGGGTGCACCACGGCAGTGTGCCAATTCCCCGGTCCCGAGTACACCACCGCCGGCAGCAGCGCCGCCCCGGTGCGCAGGGCCACGGTGGCCGGCCCGGCGGGCAGGGTCGTCCGCTCCCCGAAGAACTCCACCTCGACGCCGTTGCCCACCAGGTCACGGTCGCTGACCAGACCGGTCACCGCGCCATCGCCCAGGGCCCGCAGGATGACGCTGCCGGAGCCGTCCCCCAAGGGCACGGCGTGCAGGCCCATGGCTTCACGTTGGGCCACGAACCAGTCGAAGAGGGCCTCGGGCTCCAGGCGTTCCACCACCGCCGTCATCGGCATGCCTTCGAGGGCCAACCAGGCACCACCCCACTCCCAACTTCCCACGTGGGGCAGCGCCATGACGACCCCCCGTCCTCTGCCCACGGCGTCCCGGATCAACTGCTCCCCCCGCTCGAAGCGGAACCGGGCGCGCACGCCGGCCTCGTCCACATAGGGCAGCCGGGCACCGTCGGCCCAGTAGTGGCTGTACTCGGTGAAGGTGCGCCGGCTCCACCGGCGGACCAGGACCGGGTCGGGTCGCACCCCCTCCGCGCACTCACTGGCCAGGACGCGTTGCAGGTGGCGCTGGTTCATCTCCAGGTCCGGACCGCCCCGCCAGGCCATGACACGGGCCACGCCGCCGGCCAGCCCCCGAGACAAGGGCTCGGGCATCCGACCCATGGCCGTGCCCAGTCCGCGGTAGGAGAGGTACTTGGCGGTGGCGCGCCAGCCCGCCATTCCTTCCCCCATTGGGTGGCCTATCGCTCCGGCGTCCGGCGCGAACTCAGGCCGAAGGCCAGCGCGCCCGGTTCCGGTTCGGCGTCCTGGCGGCGCCGCCGACGTGCCCTCTCGAGACGCGCCGGCGCTCCCGCAGGGTCCGCCCCGATCGACTGCTCAACGACTCCTGGCGCCGGGCCCGCCAACGCCCCACCGGCGCGCCGGCCGTGTGGGCCAGCTCGCGGCGCGGCACACCGGCACCGGCACCCTCGCGGCCTTCGCGCCAGGCGCGCCAGCGCGAGTCCACCCGGCCCTCGCGCCAGGCTTCGAGGCGGCGACGGATGACCTCGTCCTTGCCCGAGGCCGCATTCCAGACCTTGACGAACCGCGCCACGGCCGTAGCGGAGATCAGCACCAACATGACCCACAGCACCGGCACGAGGAACGACGCGCTGAGGAAAGCCACTCCGAGGAGGATCATGCGCTCGGCCCGCTCCATGAGCCCACCCTTGGCCGACAGGCCGAGTGACTCCGCCTTGGCGCGCTCGTAGGAGACCAGGGAGGTGACACCGAGGACGGCCAACGGCAACAGGGCCAGATGGCCCTCGCCCTTGCCGATCAGGTACCAGGCCACACCGCCCATGAGGACGGCATCGGCCACCCGGTCGGTGACCGAGTCGAAGAAGGCTCCCCGCACCGACGCCGTCCCGGCCGCCTTGGCCACCGGCCCGTCGAGCAGGTCGTGCAGCCCGGTGACGATGAGCAGGATGATGGCCAGGTGCAGGTGGCCGGAGGCAACCGCGAACGACGTGGCGGTAGCCGAGACCAGCCCGGTCGCCGTGAGCACATCAGCCGTGATGCCGCGGCGATGGAGTGCCGTGCCGACAGGTCCGGTGGACCGATCGACTGCACCCCGCCAGCGACCGTCGAACATAGGTCTCCTCGTCATGCGCCGCCCTCAGGAGGGGACGCCGGTGAAACAGATACAAAAGTATATCATCGAGCCCCCGAAAAGACGGAAACCCCCGCTGACCAGGCACCAAACACCCGGGCCGGAAGGGGCCATCACCCCTCCCAGCCCGTCTGTGCAGGACGAAGCCGCCGGCCGTACACTCGGCAGCCACAAGCCGACACCGCCACAGCCCAGGCGGCGCAGACGGAGGGACCAGGTGCCACACGACCCGACCGCAATCCGCAATGTCGCTCTCGTCGGGCACCATGGCGCCGGCAAGACGACGCTGGCCGAGGCGCTGCTGGCAGCCACCGGTGCCATCCCCAGGCGAGGCTCGGTGGAGAAGGGCACCACCACCATGGACTTCGAACCCGAGGAGATCGCCCGCCAGCTCTCCATCTCCACCGCCATGGCGCCCTTCACCGTCAACGGGGTGAAGGTCAACCTGCTCGACACGCCCGGGTACGCCGACTTCTCCTCCGAGATGCTGACCGCGCTGGCCAGCGTCGATCTGGCCGTCGTGGTGGTGAGCGCCACCGACGGCGTGCAGGCCCAGACGGAGGACGCCTGGCGGGCCGCCAACCGATTGGGCCTGCCCCGGGTGATCGTCGTGAACAAGCTGGACCGCGAACGGGCCGACTTCGACCGCACCCTGGCCGACATACGGGCCACGTTCGGGACCGGCGTGGCGCCGGTGGAATTGCCCATCGGCCACGAGGCGGACTTCCACGGTGTGATCGACCTGCTGGACGACACGGCCACCCACTACGACACGCCGGCGCCCGGCACCCCGGTCGATGGGACCGCACCGCCGGTCGGCCAGGAGGGCCCCATCCCCGACGACCTGGTCGACGAGGAGCATTCGGTCCACGAGCAGCTGATCGAGGGAATCGTGGTGGGCGACGACGACCTGATGGAGCGCTACCTCAACGGGGAGACCCTCGACTATGCCGAGTTGGAGAAGAGCTTGGCCGGCGGTGTGGCGTCGGGCACCGTCTTCCCCGTCCTGTGCTGCTCGGCCACCAGCGGCGTCGGCGTCGATCGCCTGGCCCGGCTCATTGAGGAGCTGTGCCCCACCCCGGCTTCGCGCCCCCCGGTCATTGTGCAGGCGGGCGCCACCACCACCGAGGTCCCCTGCGATGCCGGCGGACAGACCCTGCTCACCGTGACCAAGACCTTCACGGACAACCACACCGGGAAGATGTCACTGTGCAAGTTGGTCTCCGGCACACTGACCCCCGACACCGTGCTGGTCAACACCCGGTCGCGCCAGGAGGAACGGCTGCACGCCCTGCAGACGATCTCGGGGCGCCTGACCACACCCACCACCGTGGTGGTGGCCGGTGACTTCGTCGCCATCCCGAGGCTCAACGAGACCCACACCGGCGACACCCTGGCCCCCAAGGGCCAGCCGGTGACGGTGCCGTTGCCCCAACTCCCCGAGCCCGCCCTCGGGGTGGCGGTCAAGCCCGCCACCCGGGCCGACGACGACAAGCTGATGTCGGCGCTCGGGCGCCTCTGCGACGAGGACCCCTCGCTCACCGTCACCCGGGACGACGAGACGCATCAGACCATCCTCGGTGTCAGCGGTGAGGTCCATCTGGCCGTCACCCTGGAACGACTCGACCGCAAGTGCAACGTGCACGTCGAGCGCGAGGAGTTGCGGATCGCCTACCGGGAGACCATCACCGCGGCGGCGCAGGCCGAGGGGAAGCACAAGAAGCAATCCGGTGGGCACGGCCAGTTCGGCGTCTGCCACCTCAAGATCGAGCCACTGCCCCGGGGCGAGGGCTTCACCTTCCACGACGCGGTGGTTGGGGGCGCCATCCCCCGCCAGTACATACCCGCGGTCGAGAAGGGGGTGGTCGAGACCATGGAGGTGGGGGGGCTCTACGGCTACCCCATCGTGGACATCGCGGTCACGGTGGACGACGGCAAGGCCCACTCGGTCGACTCCAACGAGGTGAGCTTCAAGATGGCCGCCGCGGCGGCCATCCGCCAGGCCATGGCCGAGGCGGGGCCCATCCTGCTCGAACCGATCTCCCGGCTGGAGGTGACCATCCCGGCCGATTGCCAGGGCGACGTCCTCGGTGACCTGCACGCCCGGCGGGCCCGCATCATCGGGACCGACCAGGCCGATGACGGGTACCAGTTGGTGATCGCCACCGCGCCCACGGCCGAGTTGACCCGCTACGCCATCGACCTGCGGGCGCGGACCGGCGGGCGGGGCTCGTTCACCACCACCTATGACCATTACGACACCGTCCCCGAGCATTTGGTGGCGTCGATCGGGCACGCTCAAGGCTGACCGAGTTCCGACCCCGGAATCACCCGATATGGGTGCGGCCGAAGTGGAGCGGGACCCGCCGGAAGATCACGGTGCCCAGCAACTCGTTCGACCCGTAGGCCGCGACGACGACGGCGAATTGACCCGAGGGACGGCCCAACGGCTTGGACACCGCGCCCCTGGTGAATCGACCCACATACGCCACCACGCAGACCTGCTCCGACCGCGGCCGGCCCCCGGACACCGCCCGGTACAGATGAGGAGCCTGCCGGCTGAGATCCTCCAACGTGAAGAGGTGCAATCCGACCATGCGGCCGTGCGTCCCCACAGCTTGAGCCGCCGTCGGCAGGGCCACATAACACGAGTCATCCGAAGGGCCGAGACTGCTGCGGGCCGAGGTGCAACCAGTCAACAACGCCGCCAGCAGCACCAATCCGGCCAGGCCGATCGGCGCCCCTCTGCCCCGCCCGTTTCCCCGGCGCGCCATCACGAGCCCGGACCCACCGGCCGCGGCGCCACACTGGCCGGACCGGCATCGATCTCCGACGCCAACGCACGTCGGTTCCAGCGTCCACCCCGCACCTGCAGCGCCAGTTGGCCCATCAGCAACCAGCCGATCACCAGGATCAGCCAGAAGCTGAGGATGCGGTAGATGAGCACGGCATCGAGCGTGGTCGACTGGGCGCCGCCGAAGGCAACCAGGGCCACGGTGATGCTTCCCTCCACCGCACCCAGACCGCCCGGGGTGATCGGGAGGGTGGCCGCCAGCTGCCCGGCGCCGTAGGCGAGCAACAGCCCCTTCCAAGGGATCGGCGCGCCGATGGCCTCGAACATCAAGGCGAAACAGGCGCAGTCCAACAGCCAGTTCGACGTGCCCCACGCCACGACGCGACCGATGTCCTTCCAACCGAGGCGCACCGCGGTCATCCAACGCATGATGCCGTCGATCTGCGTCGATGTGTCCCCCGGAAGCCGGCGGCGGAGGGCACGGGCCACCCGGACGCCGCCGCCCATCACCCAGTGCAGCGGCCGCTCGTAGACGAACAGCGCGCCTACCGCCACGGTGACCACGAAGGCGCCGATCAACACAGGCACCAGGTCGAGCGAGGAACCTTCCTCGGCCGCCAGGCCCAGACCGAGGACGGCCACCAGGGACAGACTGACCATCGATCCGACGAACGTGCCCATCAGGGCCCACACCGCCAGCGTGCTGTCAGCCCCGAACCGGCGGTACCAGCGGAAGCCGTAGATGGACGAGGCGGCATTGCCGCCCGGCAGGGAGTTGGCCAACGCCTGCGAGGCGAACGTCGTCTTGAGCAGAGGTCCCCACGGTGCCTCCAGGTCTCCGCTCCGGAGCAGTGCGTGCTGCATGCCGGTGAAGCACACGTAGGACGCCATCTCCAGCACCAACGCCGGCGGGATCCACCACCAGTGCAGGTTCTGGAGGACCTTGGACAGCCCGCCGAGCTCCGTCCGTTCCGACAAGAGCACCCAGAGGGCCAGGGCCACGACGCCGGCACCGGCGGGATAGCGCAGGACCGTCCACACCCGGTGCAGCCCCTCGAACGTTCCACCTCGGCCGTTCCACGGGGCCGGCCCTCCCGCGTCGGCCCACACCTCACTCACCCGAGTCTCCCCGTCCCAGTTTCTCAGGTCGGCCAGGCCCCGGAGACCTTCTTCCAGGCCTGAGCCAAGGTCTCAGGCATCACCCGGGTCCCCGCCACCGAGGACATGAAGTTGGTGTCGCCCGACCAGCGCGGCAGGACATGGAAATGGACGTGCGCCGGCAACCCCGCCCCGGCCGCCCGACCCAAGTTGGCGCCCACGTTCAGCCCGTCGGGTTGGTAGGCCGCCTCCAGGGCGGCCACCGAGTCCTGCACCGCCGACCACAACGCGGCGGACTCACCCGGCGCCAACTCACCGAGGGCATCGACGTGGCGGACGGGCATGACGAGCAGGTGGCCGCTGGCGTAGGGGTAGGCGTTCATGACCACGAAGGCGCACTCGCCCCGCCACACCACCAGGTTGTCCTCCGACGGCGCACCGCTCCCGGCCAGGCGGCAGAAGACACACGACTCGACGTCATGGGTCAGGGCGCCGGATCGCTCCCGGGCGGTCGCCTCGGCGATGTACTCGCTGCGCCACCCCGCCCACAGGTTCTCCAGGCTCACGTGTCCTCGGGCCCGGCCTTGCGCGCCACCTCGTCGACCACCGCGGCGATGCACGCCGCCGCCGTGACCCCGCGCTCGGGCTTGGCGTCCGAGCCCCGCCGGTTCACGCCCACCGTGCCGTGCGCCACATCGTCGTCCCCCACCACCAGCACGTAGGGGATCTTGGCCAGCTTGGCCCGCCGGACGAGGGCACCGAGCTTCTCGCCGCTCGTATCGAGCGAGGCCCGCAGCCCGGCCGCCGTGCAGGCCTCCACCACCTCGTGCCCGTAGCCGGCGTGGCCGTCGGTCACCGGGATGACACGTACCTGTTCGGGGGCCAGCCATGTCGGCAGGGCGCCGGCGTAGTGCTCGATCAAAACGGCCATGAAGCGCTCCACCGACCCGAACAGGGCGCGGTGGATCATGATGGGCCGGTGGCGCGCGTTGTCGGCGCCGACATACTCCAGCTCGAAGCGCTCGGGCAGCTGGAAGTCCAGCTGCACCGTCGACATCTGCCAGGTCCGCCCGATGGCGTCGCGCGCCTGAACACTGATCTTCGGGCCGTAGAACGCTCCCCCGCCAACGTCGGTGACCACGTCGAGGCCCATGGCGACCGCCGTGGCCCGCAACGTCTCCGTGGCCACCTCCCAATCCTCGTCGGAGCCCACGGCCTTGCCCGGGGGCCTGGTCGAGAGCTCCAGGTGGAAATCGGCGAGCCCGAAATCCCGCAAGAGGCCCAACACGAAGTGCAGCGTGCGCACAAGCTCGTCACCCATCTGCTCGCGCGTGCAGAAGATGTGGGCGTCGTCCATGGTCATGCCGCGCACCCGGGTCAGACCCTGCAGCACGCCGGACTTCTCGTAGCGGTAGACCGTCCCGAACTCGAACAGCCGCATCGGCAATTCCCGGTACGACCTCTGGTGGCTCTTGAACACCAGTATGTGGAACGGGCAGTTCATCGGCTTGAGGTAGTACTGCGCCCCGCCGTCCAGCTCCATGGGCGGGTACATGCCGTCGGCGAACCAGTCCAGGTGCCCGGAGGTCTCGAACAGCTCGCTCTTGGTGATGTGGGGCGAGTTGACGAACTCGTAGCCCGACTCCACATGGCGCTGGCGCGAGTACTCCTCCATGAGGCGGCGGATGGTGCCGCCCTTGGGGTGGAAGATGGCCAGCCCTGAGCCGATCTCCTCGGGGAAGCTGAACAGGTCGAGCTCGACCCCCAGCTTGCGATGGTCGCGCCGCTCCGCCTCCTCCAGCTGGTGCAGGTAGGCGGCCAGCGCCTTTTCGGACTCCCAGGCCGTCCCGTAAATCCGTTGCAGCTGGGCCCGCTTCTCGTCACCCCTCCAGTAGGCGCCGGCCACCCGCATGAGCTTGAAGTGGCCCAGACGGCCCGTCGAGGGCACGTGGGGACCCCGGCACAGGTCCAGGAAGCTGTCCGAGTTCCAGTAGGTGCTGACCACCGAACCCGCGGCATCCACCTCTTCGGCCCCGGTGCCCACGGCCTCGATGATCTCCCGCTTGAAGGGCTGGTCGACGAACATGGCCAACCCCTCCCCGAGCGCGTGCTCATGGCGCACAAAGGGCTGGTCCTCGCCGATCACGGCCCGCATCTCGGCCTCGATACGCTCCAGGTCGTCATCACTGAACCGCCCACCGTCGGGCAGCTCGAAGTCGTAGTAGAAGCCGTGCTCTATGACCGGCCCGATGGCGTACTTGGCGCCCGGCCACAGCCGCAACACCGCCTGGGCCAGCACGTGGGCGGTCGAGTGGCGGAGCACCTCTCGCCCGGCGTCGGAGTCGGCGGTGACGATGGCCACCTCGGCCCCGTTTGGCAGGGGGGCGCTCAGGTCCACCTCACGGCCATCGACCGTGGCCACGACGGCCGCCTTGGCCAGGCGGGGGCCGATGGTCAGGGCGAATTCGGCGGCGGTCGTTCCCTCGGCCATCTCCCGCGTCGACCCATCGGGGAGCACAACCGAGATGACGCCTGCCATTGTTCGCCCTTTCGTGCGCAGCCGGGGGAACGCTCCGTGTCCCGACCTGGTCACCCCAGGGTAGTGGACGCTCCTGTCCCCCTATGAGGCATCCGCCCGGTACTCACTCCAGCTCGACACCGAGCAACCGGGCCCCGTCGCCCACCGGGCGCCCGGCCATCGCCTCCGCGTCGAGGGCCGCCAAGGCGCCGGGCGTATCGAGGTCATTGTCCAGGGCGGCGCGCGCTGCGGCCAGGCCCTGCGGACCGTCACCTTCAGGAGCACTCGCCCACAGGGCCAACCGGGCAGCCGCAGCCGGCATGTCGCCACTGGCATCCCAATCCCAGTCGGCCCGGTAGTGGTGCGCCAAGAGGGCCAGCCGCACCGCCGCCGGATCCCACTCCCGGCAGAGATCGCCCACGAAGACCAGGTTGCCAAGGGACTTGGACATCTTGGTGCCGCCCAACCCGACCAGGCCGACGTGGAACCACAGCCTGACGAACGGTTTGCCGGTGACCGCTTCGGATTGGGCCGTCTCGCACTCATGGTGGGGGAAGACAAGGTCCCGTCCGCCGCCGTGGATGTCGATCGTCTCCCCGAGATCACGCAGCGCCAGGGCCGAGCATTCAATGTGCCAGCCGGGACGTCCGGGGCCCCAGCGTGACTCCCAGGCCGGCTCGTCGGAGAGTGACGGTTGCCACAACACGAAGTCCAACGGGTCGCGCTTGTGCGGGTCATCGGGATTCCCACCGTTGGCGGCGGCCAGCTCGAGCATGCGGTCCCGGCTGAACCCACTGATGCGTCCGAACTCAGGGAAGCTGGACACCTCGAAGTAGACGGCGCCGCCGGCTTCGTAGGCATGGCCGGCATCGAGCGCGGCGCCGACCAGCGACAAGATTTCAGAGATGGCCGACGTGGCCCGGGGCTCGCCGTAGACCGGCAGGAGATTCAACATCCCCATTTCGGCATCGAAACGGGCCATCTCCTCGGCCGCCAGGTCCAGGTAGTGCACGCCCAGCTCCCGGGACTTGCGCAGGATGTCGTCGTCGACGTCGGTCACGTTGCGCACGCACTTGGTCTCGTGGCCGGCGTCCTGCAGGTAGCGCTGCAGCATGTCGAAATGGAGGTACACCGCCGCGTGGCCGAGGTGCGCGGCGTCGTAGGGTGTGATCCCGCACGAGTACAGCGTCACCAGTGGACCCGGTTCGAAGTCCACCACCTCACGACGGGCCGTGTCGTAGAGCCGCATGCCTAAATCCCGGCCATCCGAACGGTCGAGTGCGCCTTGTGCCGCATGTTCAAGGTGATGCACACCGCGGTGAACGCCTCGATGGCCGCCGCTTGATTCAAGCTCCCAACATGGAGGGGACGGAGGCCCACCATGAGGTCGATCAACCCCATCGTCACCGACGTGGCGTCCGCATGGTCCGAGCACACCAGCACATCGGCTTCGAGTCCGGAATGGAGATCCTCCATCTCCGAAGCGGGAAGGTGATGGAATGCCGCGGCCACCAACGACGCCGGCAGCGTCGCCTGCACGGCGGCGGCCACCGATCCACGTGGTGGCACCAGGGCCAGCATCTCCCGACCTTCCTTCACCAGCGCATTGGCCATGGAGACGACCACTTTGCCCTCCAATGGCTGCCGCAGTGCCTTCACGGTGGCGATGGCGCTGTCCCACGGCGTCGCCACCACCACCACTTCAGCCTGGGCGGCACCTTCGTTGCCGGCCCCGTCGATCGCCAGATTCAGCTCACCCGGCCACCTGGCCACCAGTTGCCCGGCCACCTGGACCGCCCGCTCGGCCTCCCGGGAGCCCAGGGTCACACGGACGCCGCCCTGAGCCAGACGAAGAGCCACGCCCCGCCCCGCCGGGCCGGTCCCACCGAGTATTCCAACGTGCACGCCCCTACCTTCGCATAACCTCGCGAACTCAATGGGACTCCTGGACGGAAAGCGACTCCTCATCACCGGCGTGCTCACAGACGCCTCCCTGGCCTTCGCGGTGGCCAAGCTGGCCCAGGAAGAAGGAGCCGAAGTCGTCCTCTCCGGTGCCGGCCGGGCCCTCTCCCTGACCAGGCGCACGGCCCGCAAACTGCCCGCGGAACCCGAGGTCCTCGAGATCGACGTGACCAGGCCCGAACAACTCGCCGCCGCCGGCGCCGCCCTGGCCGAACGGTGGGACCGCCTGGACGGGCTGCTCCATGCCATCGGCTTCGCCCCCGCAGACTGCCTGGGCAGCGGGATGTTCACGGCCGGTTGGGATGACGTGTCGGTGGCGCTCAATGTGTCGGCCTACTCCCTCAAGGCGCTGGTCGAGGCCTTCCGGCCCCTCCTGGCCGCCGCCGGGAGCGACGGAGGAGCGTCGGTGGTGGGGCTGGACTTCGACGCCAGCGTGGCCTGGCCCGTCTACGACTGGATGGGCGTGGCCAAGGCAGCCCTGGAGTCCCTGACCCGCTACCTGGCCAAGGAGCTCGGACCCGAGGGGATCCGGGTCAATCTGGTCGCCGCCGGCCCGGTGCGGACCATGGCAGCCAAGTCGATCCCGGGATTCTCGGCCTTCGAGGACACCTGGGCGGCCAGGGCGCCCTTGGGCTGGGACGTCCACGACGCCAACGTGGTGGCCCGAGGCTGCGTGGCCCTCTTCAGCGACCTCCTCCCCATGACCACCGGGGAGATCGTCCACGTCGACGGCGGCGTCCATGCCGTGGGGGGCGGAGGCTGACCGCCCCCGATCAACCCTGCCTGAGAGGGCTACCTCCACCAATAACGCCAGAAACATCAACCACGACTGTTACCTTGGTGTCCATGAGGACAAGGCGCTAGTCCAGGACCAGGACTTGGCAACGGGGGTTCTCCATGAGTATTTCGAATCACCAGGCGACCGCAACGGGGACGACTGCTGCCAATTCCGGGATCCGAGCATCGAATTTCGCCCTGCCGCCCTCGCTGCCCGAACCGGGCGCATCTGCTGACTCGACCAGGGCCGTGAGGCACCGCTCCATCACGGATCGGGAGATTGCTCTGGTCCAGGTCTCCTGCGACTTCATCTGCGCCTGCATCGCCTTGCCCCTCTCCCTGCTCCTCCTTTCCACCCTCTCGACCACTCCGGTCAACTCTCTCCATTACCTCTGGCTCAACATCATGGTCGACTGCCTCTTTCCGGTGGGAGTGGTGTTGGCGCTTGCCCTCGGCGGTACTTACCGCATCGCCTACCAGAGCATGCAGCCGAGCGCCTTCTTGGAAATGCGCGATCTCTCCTTTGGCGTGGGCGCAGGTTGCGTGCTGGCCTTGGGCATCGGCTCGTTGCTCCACGCCTCCTTCGGAGTCACCGAGCCGTCTACCACACAGCTCGTCATGGCCGTGATCGTCTCCGTTGCCGCCATCTCCACCGGGCGTATCGCCTTCAGGGTGGCCCTTCACCACCTCGCCATGACGCGGGTCCTGGTGGTTGGTGGTGGTGGTGCACTCGTCGAACGCATCATGATGAACGTCCGACAGGACCGGGGGATGACACTGGTCGGCCGGGTGACAGCCGGTGGTGTGGATGAGGCCGATGTGGTGGGTCGCGTGAGCGACCTGCCCGCTCTCTGCCGGCAGCTCGATGTGCAGCGCATTCTGGTGGCAGATGAAGGAACGTTCTCGCCCGCCACCCTCGACACCTATCGGCAATTGCAGGACACCGTTCACATTGCCATGGTCCCCCGGTACTACGAGTTGATGAGTTGGCGCTCCCGCCTGACCGACCTGTCCGGCATGCCGTTCCTCGAAGTTGCCCGTCCCCATATGAGCCGTTTGGATCAATTCATGAAGCGGGCGTTCGACCTGTGCATCAGCTCCTTCGTCCTGCTCGTGACGTCACCCCTGCTCCTCGTCGTGGCCATTGGCGTGAAGTTGAGCTCTCCGGGCCCGGCTCTCTTCCGGCAGATCCGCTTGGGGCGCGATCAGGAGCCGTTCACCGTTACGAAATTCCGATCCATGAGGTTGGAAACGACCAGCGACCCCGCCAGGGAATCCGGCGCTCCGGTCGAGGAACATGATCGCCCGCTCCATGAGGTTCGGGGCAAGTGGCTGGAGAAGAGCAGGATCACCCCATTCGGCGCGTTCTTGCGCAAGACCGGTATCGACGAAATTCCCCAATTCATCAATGTCTTCCGGGGTGATATGTCCGTGGTCGGTCCGAGGCCTTTCATCCCCGAAGAGTCGCACGTCGAAGGTTGGGCCACCCGGCGGTTCGAGGTGCGCCCGGGCATCACCGGCCTGTGGCAGGTCTCGGGACGCAATGATCTGTCCCGTAACGATCTGGTCCAGCTCGACTATCTCTACGTGGCGTCGTGGTCGATGTGGTGGGATCTCAAGATCATGTGGGAGACCCCCAGGACCATGGCCCGGGGAATCGGCGCCTACTAAGTAACCTCCGTGGTCGGCGTGCCGCCCGCCCAACGGACGCCGGCCGGCCATTGGATCGCCCTCGCGCGGACTGATTTGACGTGCCGTCCCGACCGCGGCAGGCCCTCCTGAATCCCACACGAGTTGATCATGCCGATCCGACGCAAGTTTCGCCGGTCGGCACCGTTTTCATTGGGAAGAACCCGATGTCACCCAGTCCGTATCGGGTCGCCCCGGTCAGCGCATCGCTCACGTACCCAAAGGGAAAGAGGTCCAACCGTGCCTCAGATTCGAAGAATGGCTGCAAGTGTCGGGGTGTTGGTGCTCGTAGTATTGGGGTCTCAAGCAACGGCATATGCAGCCGATCCTTCAACGATCGGATCCGGATGCGGGCTGTCCGTCGGAGTTCCTGCCGACTCCACGGTTGACGGCAACTCACCTGCTGCAGGCTGCCACTCGTACACGGTCTCGGCCTCGTACCCCCAACGTTCCTCGAATTCTGGCTCAACCACCGCCCTGTCCAGCCCAATTGCCATCGCGACAAAAAGTGCTGCAGCAGCGGGCGTACGGTCGGCGGACTCGATCACTTCCCCCTTTTCGTCCGGCAACGAGCCAAACTCTTCTTCCAGAATCGTCCAGACCGGATCCGACATCATGGCCATGTTGGTCGGTCTGCTGGCCCTGACCTCCCTCGGCTTCATGATCCTGACGTTCATCCGCCGCCGGTTGGAGCTCGCCTGACCTGCGGGATCCGTGTTAGTGGAAGCGCCCCATCTGGTGGCGTGTCCTGGCCTTCAGAGTGCCCCGACGCCCGCTGAGCCCACCGAGACCTCCGGCCAGGAGGGCGGCCAATGCCCATTCCAACCACACCAGCAAGACCGAGCGCGGCAGACCGTCCGAGAGCACCATACGGCGGATGACGTCGGCCACGAAGATCAACACCAACGTCAGGCCTGATGTCATAAGTCCTTGAGTGAAGGCACCCTTGCGAGCTCTGCGCTTCCGACCAGCCACCCGGCCTCCACTGAAGAAGCCGATAGCCATGATGCATGCTGGAAGAAGCCACCACGCCCCCGCCTGATCAATCAGAGGGCGGCCCCGCCAGAGTTCCTCGGCCAAGAATGTCGGACCCACGATGACCAGGCCCAGCAAGAACCCGTCACTGAGGGACTGCCAGTGGCGATAGCCCGTTGAACCGTGCTCTTTGGCGTGCACATTTTGGGCCATTTCGGAATGCTACCGAGTCCCGGGTGGGCGACCCTCCCACGTGAGAGACAAACGGGAAGCGTGGACCGTTCCCGAATTAGCCGGACTTGCGGACATGACAATCGCGGACATAAGAGACAATCCGGGCGCGAACTCCACATCTTTTGAGCGGTTCGACACGTTGGGGACCCGAGAACCAGGTGGCCCGGACGGCAGAATTGGGTGGCTGTTGGGTTGCGGTGGACAACCCGGAGATTCTTGGTTGGCAACCTGTGCCCATGACAGTTCAGCCCACCTTGGCAACACCTTTGGGCTCGCGGTGAAATTCCTGCGGCTGGTCGACCTCGGGGAGAGTGGTGACGTGCCATGGTGAAGGAACATGGAGGATTTCGCAACTACACGGTCGTGGTGCTGGTCGTGCTCATCGGCCTCGTGGCCAGCGTGGCCACGGCCATTGTGTCGGACGATTCGGTGACGCACACCAACGGCCAGCTCCTGCGCTCGGATGCTGCCCAAGGAGGGCTGGTGCTGAGCCAGGTTCTCTCTCCGATCACGACGCCCTACCAGAAACTCGGGGCACTGGTCACCCCGCTTGGCGTCACCCCCGCCCAGTTCGAAGCAGCGGCCGCCCCCCTTTTAGGGTCGGACGGAGCGGCAATCGCCCTGTTACACGAGTCCGGGGGCCATCTGAGCGTTGTCGCATCCGTCGGCCATCTCCACCATGTCTTTGGTGTCGGTCGGGGAGATGCTCAGATGATTTCGTTGGCCGGAAAAGCGAATGCCAATTATGCCGGCATGTTCGTGGCGTCGGGTGAGGACTGGCTCCAGGGAGTGTACGGAAAGGGATACGTACCAGCGGGCTTTGTGATTTACAGCGAGGAGGACTTCTTCGGGAAGGCCAACTCGGTCACCGCCCTCCCAGGTAACCTGTTCTCGGGAGTCAACGCCGCGGTGTATGTGGGTTCGGTCGAGCCATCCCAACTGCTCCTCAAAACGTCTCGACAGGTTCCCGGGGGCACCCAAGTAGCACTTTCGGTTGTCGATACCTCCGACAGCTTCAACTCGAATTCGGTGTTGGTCTCCCAATCCCAAGATTTTTCCTCCCCCGGACATCTCATCGTGGCGATGAGCCCCGAGACGAGCCTTTCTGGGAGTTTCACCGCCCAATTCCCGTGGATCCTGCTGGCCGGTGGTCTGAGCGCAACGCTCATCGCCGCCTTGTTGCTCACCATGACGATTCGTCGGCGTGAAGAAGCCCTCGTCTACGTCGCCGACCTCAAAGTCAAGAACGTTGCGCTCGACGAAGCGCTGTCCCGCCAGGCCGAAGCAGAGAAGAGCCTGCGCCAAGCGCAAAGAATGGAAGCCGTCGGTCAGCTTGCCGGTGGCATCGCGCACGACTTCAACAACCTCTTGCAAGCCATCATCAGCTACTCGGAATTTCTTTCAGAGTCGATGGACCCCGGAAGCGAGATGGGACAGGATGTGGCCGAAATTCAGAAGGCGGCTCGCCGCGCCGCCGAGCTCACCCGTCAGCTTCTCGTCTTCAGTCGCCAAGACGTCACCAGTCCCGGAGTGCTCGACCTGAACGATGTGGTGCGAGCCTCCGAGCGCCTCTTGCGCCACACCATTGGTGAAGACGTGAACTTTGAATGCCAGACCTATCGAGACCCCCTTTACGTCCTCGCTGATGCCGGCGAATTCGAGCAGATGCTGATGAATCTCGTCATCAACGCCCGTGATGCCATGCCCCAGGGCGGAGATCTCTTGGTCATCACCGACACCATCGATCTCAGCGCCGAGGAGGGTCAGCCAACCGGCCTCGGATTCGGGCGCTTCGCCCGGGTGCGGGTACAAGACAGCGGAGAAGGCATGACGCCCGAGGTTGCAGCCAAGGCCTTCGAGCCGTTCTTCACCACGAAGGAAACGGGACGTGGGACGGGCCTTGGACTCGCCATGGTCTATGGAATTGCCAATCGTTGGGGCGGAGATGCGTCGATCTCGACCATGGTCCGAAAGGGTACGACGGTGACCGTGCTCTTTCCGCTTTCGAGTACTCAACCGAGTCTGAGCACCGCTGGTCTTGATCCCCAGAAGTCCAAGGGAGATAGCCAGGTTATCCTGCTCGTCGAAGATCAGGAGGGAGTGCGGAGGTCAACGACTCGAATTCTTGAGTCCGCGGGCTACCAAGTGCTCCTGGCGGAGAGCGCGGTCGAAGCGTCTTTAGTCTACGACTCATCGTCCATTGACATCCTGGTGACCGACGTCATCATGCCCGGCGGCGTCTCCGGCATCGATTTGGCCGACGGCTTTCGCCTGGACAAGCCCGATTTGCCGGTAGTCTTCATCTCTGGATACAGCTCAGAAGCCATCGCTGGAAGAGGGCATCTGACGCCATTTTCCACCCTGGTGCAGAAGCCGTTCACGCCCGGCGAACTCCTCTCAGCCCTCGCCCGCGAGATTGACAAAGCAGCTCCGGCTTCACAGTTATCGTGACTGGCACACCCGTCCGGACGGGAACGGACGCCCGAATCCTCGTCGTGGACGACGAGGAACCGATACGCCGGGTCCTGGTTCGACTGTTGGGCAAGGAGGGATACGAGTGCGACGTGGCGGCCGACGCCGCTGAGGCACGCCACAAGCTCCAATCCCAGACCTTTGAGTTGATGCTGTGCGATGTGACGATGCCCGGAGAAACCGGTTTCTCCTTGCTGGCATACGCCGCAAAGGCACACCCGGACACCGCAGTGATCATGGTCACTGCCATCGACTCCCCCGACGAGGCCTCACCAGCGGCCCTTCATGGCGCCTACGGCTACATCATCAAGCCATTCGAACCGAACTCCATCCTGATCAATGTGGCCACGGCATTGACTCGACGGGTCGAACGAGTGGTCGATAAGACACGTAATGCGGTACTGATGGATGAGATTTCAAGCCGCACTGAGGAACTAAAGGAAGCACTGGAGCGCCTCGCTGCAGGCGATCACGCACTTTCGATTTCCCAAGAGGAAACGGTGTTACGCCTCGCTCTGGCAGCCGAATGGCGCGACCGCGACACCGGTCTCCACCTCAAGCAGATGAGCACGCTTTCCGCCCGCCTAGCCACACTGGCCGGCTTGCCGATCGACAGGGTCGAGCAACTAAGAGTGGCCAGCCAGATGCACGACATCGGCAAGATCGGCCTTCCTGACGTGGTGCTGTTGAAGGCCGGGCCCCTCGACGACGACGAACGCATCATCGTCCAGACCCATTCGGAGATCGGCTTTCAGATGCTGCAAAACTCTGAGTCGCCACTGATTCAGCTGGCTTCCATTGTCGCCCGGACGCACCATGAGCGTTTCGACGGAACCGGTTACCCCTGTGGACTGGCCGGCAATGCCATCCCGCTCGAGGGCAGGATCGTCGCCATCGCCGATGTCTTTGACGCTCTGCGCAGCGAACGACCCTACAAACACGCGTTTTCGCTCGAAAAGTCGCTGGGGATCATGAGAGACGGCCGGGGATCCCATTTCGACCCTGACCTTTTGGACCTCTTTGTGATAGATGTCGAGGAACAGGTCAATCTCCTGACCTCACATCGAGATGAGGCCACCCTCCCGTAATTCACATCGGGCCGAGAGTGGGCCCGGACAGCGTCGGCGGCGTGAGACGCCCGCGATTAGCCTTGGTATTCCAGCGGCGGGGTATGCGAATCGCCCGCAGTCGTGGCCGATGGGGAGCCTCCGGATGGCTCGAATCGGTAGCCGAAGCCTCGAACCGTCGTGATCCAGCGCGGATTATTGGGATCAATCTCGATCTTCCGTCGCAGACGACGGATGTGCTCAGTCACGGTCGCTTCATTCTGCCATTCGCTGCTGGACGACCACACCTGCTGGAGGAGCTGCTGGCGGGAGAACACCTGGCGGGGCGAGGCGACGAGGAAGGCCAGGAGATTGAACTCCTTGGTGGTCAGCTCGACGAGTTCGCCGCCGAGCTCGACCTCCCGGGTGAGCATGTCGATCCTCAGGTTGCCATACGACACACCCGATGTGGGAAGCAGGACATCGACAGCCGAGGTGCGCGAGCGGCGCAGCACCGCCTCAATCCGGGCCGAGAGTTCGCCATTCGAAAAGGGCTTGACGATGTAGTCGTCGGCACCCATCCGAAGCCCCGCTATTCGATCCATCTCCAAGCCCCGACCGGTGAGGAACACCACCGGCACATCGGCAATTTGGCGCAACTCGAGCAGAAGGGCTCGACCATCATCGGCCCCCAGTACGACATCGAGAAGGACGAGGTCCGGACTGTGCTCCCGTGTGGCGGCCAGGGCTCCAGATGCGTCCGACGCTGTCGCAACCTCGTAACCGTCCCGCTCGAATATCTTG
Source organism: Acidimicrobiaceae bacterium (assembly GCA_003169675.1). Classification (GTDB taxonomy): domain Bacteria; phylum Actinomycetota; class Acidimicrobiia; order Acidimicrobiales; family RAAP-2; genus Bog-473. The sequence continues at coordinate 4,873 of PNAT01000118.1, read as the reverse complement.
CTAAGGAGCAACGACATGTCTGGGTCATCTTCGACGATCAAGATTTTCATCGCATTCTCCGTGCGGGCAAGGGTAGCGCTCCTTCGGATGTCGAAGTGGGACCTCCCCTGCCGCCTGCAGGCCCGATCGGAGGTCTCGATTCTCCCTGGTTTCACTTCAACGCACCTAAACCTCAGACTCTGGCCTTCCCGGTGGGTCCGACCAAAACTCTCATCTCTAGGCAGCTCAGATTCTACCGCTCCCCGCGCCGAAGCAGGGCGACACCCGAGCCGCGCGACCTACCCTGTCGGGGCTGTCCATCAGACTCCCGGCCGGTGAGCCTGGTGCGGTTGGTGAAACCCCGATACCCCTGATCCCAACCACTAGCGTTCGTCACAATGTCTTGCGGGCGGAAGGAATAGGGAGATGCACGCGCTCGGCTTCCTGATCGGCTACTGCGCCGCCTTCGGGCTCGCGGTCGGATCCTTCTTGAACGTGGTCATCTATCGGGTCCCCCGCCAGGAATCGGTGGTGTCACCACGATCGGCCTGCCCATCCTGCGGCTCGGCCATTGCGGGCCGGGACAACGTGCCTGTTGTGTCCTGGCTCGTACTGCGGGGCAAATGCCGAAGCTGCCACTCCCCCATCTCGGCGCGCTACCCCCTGGTCGAACTGACCACGGCAGGCCTGTTCGCCGGGGCGGCGGCCCGCTTCGGGTACAACTGGGCCCTGCCGGCGTATCTCGTCTTCTTCGCTGGGCTCTTGGCCCTCGCCTGCATCGACATGGAGCGGCTCTTGCTTCCGAAGAAGATCGTTTACCCGCTCCTCGGACTGGTCGGAGCCCTGTTCCTGATGGCCGCGGCAGCAACGGGACGTTGGCACGAGCTCCTGGTGGCCGGATACTGCGCCGTAGGTTGGCTCGTCGTCTTCTTCGCCATGAACGCCGCCAGCCCTCGAATTCTTGGCTTCGGCGACGTACGGCTGGCCCCGGTCCTCGGGCTGGCACTCGGGTGGCTCGGCGTGCGTTACGTCCTGCTCGGTTTCTTCGCCGCCAACCTCATCGGCGCGGTCATCGGGGTGGCCCTCATCGCCACCAAACGGATCAGCCGCCAACAACAGATCCCCTACGGGATCTTCCTGGCCCTCGGCGCCGCCGTCGCCATCTTTGCCGGTACCGAGCTGCTCCGGCCCTTCCAGAAGATCTGAGAAGACCTCTAACGCAAGATCTCCATCCGCAACCCCTCATCATCCCATTCGGGGTCAGGGGGCACGCGGGTGGCGATGCGAGCCGATATCCGGCGCGCCGTCCACAGCATGGCGGCGACGTCGACAAGGTGACTGGAGGGTACGCCGTCGAGCTCCGTATCGAGGACTCGGTCAATGCCTGGGATGTTCTTCCTCAAGAGCGTCCGCCGCTCCTCCCGACCCGCATCGGACCTCTTGGACCAGCGCAGTGGCACATCGTCATTGAGACCGTAAAAGGTCAACTCGGGATTGACTTCGTAGACGGTGCGTTGACGGTACGGGGCCATCTCCGCCGCCACTTCGCGATAGCGAGGCAGAAGGGTCGCCGTAATGGCGTCGAGGTGGTCCTGTGAGGCGACAGTGCCCTCCTCGACACTTGCCCGCGTCGGCGCATTGTGGACCGCGGACGCCCGGCGGCCCAGGAGCGCCCGGGCGGCGCGGTCGCAGGTCCTCCCCCCCAGTGTGTTGGCGTCCAGATAACCGATCGGTGCATTCAGCGCAATGACGGAGAACGACGGCCGTTCATCGAGGACAAAGGTGAACGGGGCCATCACGCGGGGACCCTCCGGGGCAAAGGTTGCGCCGTTCAATTTGGCACTCGCGACGAGCCACCCCGAAGCGCAGGGGGTTACCCCCGCCACAATCGAATACGGCAAATCCGGCCCGCCACGGGAAACCACAGTGCCTCAGTTCTTGGCTGGTACCAGGCTCATCTGACCCAGGGCACGGGCCAGTTCCTTTGGATGAGTACAGACACCGAGCGCGTCCTCGTATTCGACGATGCCATCCTGAATGAGGGTGGCCAGGCTGGTTTCCAGCGTATGCATCCCTTCCTGCTGGCTCGTCGTCATGACATTCAGGAGCTGGTTGGACTTGCCCTCTCGAATGAGGTTCCGCACCGGATTGGTGGCGACGAGCACCTCGAAAGCCGCCACCATACCGCCCCCAATCTTCGGAACGAGACGCTGAGCGACCACGGCCGCCAGAGAGGCCGAGAGTTGGACCTTCGTCTGATCCTGACGCCAGGCGGGGAAGACATCGATGATCCGGTCGATGGCCTGCGGGGCGTCGTTGGTGTGGAGTGTGGCGAATACGAGGTGGCCCGTCTCGGCCATGGTGAGGGCGATCTGGATGGACTCGATGTCACGCATCTCGCCGATGAGGAGCACATCGGGGTCCTCCCGCAAGGCGGAGCGCAGCGCCCGATCGAACGAGGGGCTGTCGAGTCCAATCTCCCGCTGCGTCACAGCCGAACGCTTGTGATTGTGCACGTATTCGACCGGATCCTCGATCGTCAGGATGTGGACCGAACGGGTCTCGTTGATCCGGTCGACGATGGAGGCCAGCGTGGTCGACTTGCCCGAACCGGTCGGCCCGGTCACCAAGATGAACCCACGGCCCTGGTTGGCCAGCCAGTCAGCTATCGGAGGCAGCCCGAGCTCGTCAAAACTCGGTATGCGGGCGGGAATCATCCGCAGGGCCAGAGCAGTCTCGCCCCGCTGGGTGAAGGCGCTGCCGCGAAGACGGGCCCGGTCGTGCCAGGAGAAGGCGAAATCGACGTCCTGCTGCTCGTCAAAGATCCGGATCTGGGAAGGATTGAGAAGCTTCCGAACGAGCCCATCGATCTGCTCGCCCGACAGCGACCGCACCCCGTCCAGCGGTCGGAGTTTGCCGTCAACTCGGATCCGGGGTGGCGAGGATCCGGCCAGGAGGAGGTCAGAGCCTCCCTGGTCCCACAGGATCTGCAGCCATGGTTCGATCCCCTCGGAGTCGACGCTATTCACGGGGTCGCTTCCTTTCCGATGCGGATGAATGCCGAAGTGCCCGGCTCGATGGCCGGGCACTTCGGTTCACATCACATGAATGCTACAAGAGATCGCCTTCTACGTGGCGCTTGCGCACGAGGTTTGCGTGTACGTCGCAGCTGTTCCACTAGACGGAACGGCAACACCCACCGTATACGCGATGTTAGGTGCAGTACCCGTGGCGATGATCGATATGGCGTAGTGGGGCGCGTTGGACGGCCAGGTCTGAAGGTACGTCGGAACGAGGCTCCCCCCGGACCCTCCCGTCGGGGCAGTGCCTGGAGTTTGCGCCTGCTCGGCCGCGAGAGCCACCTGGACCGTCTTGGCATCCGCATTGCATGCGGACACCGCACTCGATGAGGTCACACCTCCGAGGGCAAAGACGACGACCGCAGCGAGGATGCCGAGGACGACAATGACAATTAGGAGTTCAATCAGGGTGAATCCAGAATCGGATTCGCCCGCTGCCCTCCGCTCCTGAATCTTGCGGTAATGGTTGATCATGGTCTTGTTTGCCTTTCGCTATTTGACGCATCGGGACTCTACGGCCCATTGCCGCAATCGCCGGGGACCCGACCCGCACGTACTCTCCCCTAGGGCAATGATCACCGTGGGAAATCAACCTCCCTGCTACGCAATCTCAACTTTAGCCCAACTCCGCTATTCAGCCCTACTTTCGGCTCACAAAAATAGCCTGAGATGGCAGGGGTGATTGCCCAGCTAGATCGGGCTTTCGGATCGCTCCTTTGGTTGCATGGTTTCCTTATCGTTCATGAGAACACTGAGGTAGGCCAGGCATCATCGAATGGCAACCCACCGGCCGGACAGGCTCCAATTAGGGTCCTGGGAGATCTAGGCGTCGCAATTCGGCTCTGGCAATTGTGTGGAACTTCACCTGGTGCCGAACTTCTGGAGTCAGACCAATCACGGTGAAAGCTCGATCGTCGGCATCAGTTGAGCGAAACCTGGTCGCGACTGGTGATCTCTTGGCGCAATGCTCCAACGAAGTGAGGAGGGCCCTCCCCGTCCTGAGTCGCTTCACCCTACCTTGACCTGTCTGTAAATCCCGTACATTGCAGTGACAAGAGCCACGGCGACGAAGCCCACAACTACACCCATGAAGATGATGACGGCCGGCTCGAACAGGCTCGTAAAGTGCTTCACCCTCACGTTTAGCTCGCGGTTGTAAAATTGAGCAGCCGTCTCAAGCTGCTTGTCGAGCGTTCCGGTCTCTTCGCCAACCCGGAACATCTGTTGCGCCGCCCCGGGGAATAATCCCGTTCGAGTCAGCGGCTCTGCCAACCCCTGACCCTGCATCATCTGCTCTCGTATGTGGTCGAATCCATTGCGGTAGACGGCGTTGTTGGCCGCGTCTGCAGTGACGGCCATCGCCTGAGGCAGATCAACACCAGCCCTGATCATTGACGAGAGGACCCGGCAGACTCGCTCGAGAACGGCGGCCTGGACGAGAGGGCCAAGAACCGGGAGCTTGAGAATTAGCGCATCGAGGCGCGCCCTCCCCCGTTGCGATCGACGCATGGCCACGAAGCCAACAACAAGGGTGAATACACCGCCCACGATCAGGTACCAAAACTCCGAAACGAATGACGAACCGCTGAGCATCATCCGGGTCGGTAGCGGCAGCTTGGCGTGCAGCGATTTGAAGAAGACCACGAATCGCGGGAGGACGAAAGTGGCCATGACCACGACGACGCCGATGGCCATCACCAAGACGACACCCGGATAGATGAGCGCCGAAGTGAGCGTGCTCCGAGCCTCTGCGTCCCGATCGATGTAATCGGCCAGCTGATTCAGCACACCGTCGAGGTTGCCGGTCAGTTCGG